>JBIPLZ010000310.1:0-3331 GCA_044369395.1 Flavobacteriales bacterium
TGCACTAAATTTCTTAATCATGTCCATTTTCTATTTCAGTTTTCTAAGTTGAAATAGACTATCTGTAGAAATGATTTTTTTAAATCCCTTTTTTTCTAAACCTTTCATAAGAGCCTTATCACCACTCCAAAGTTTGCATTTAAAAAAATGAGTGTATGCGACGTAATGCACATCTTTTTCGTCGATGTCAAAAACTAACTTAAATGCCTTTTTCCACGAAACATCAGTTATTTGTTCTACTGAAATAAATCGGATATTTTGATAAATATGGAATTCAGCTTCTTGAATCTCGGCGATTGATAAACCCGAAATTTGTTGAAGTTTATCGTATTTGTTTTTAATTTCTAATCTTAGAAATTCAGGGGCTATAAAGTCGAATTGATTATTCGAATTAATTAGCAAATCGCCAATTTTACCATTGGTGTTTAAAATGCCACTAAAAACAATATTTGCATCAACTATAATTTTCACTTAATGAATTTATGTCGATTTTGCTCCCACCAAGTTTGATTAATCTCATTTGCTAATTTGTCAACATCAGCCTGTTTGGCTTTACTTTTTGAAGTCGCTTCCAAATACTTGATGTAATCTATTAATCGCTGCAATCCAAAACTATCAACGGATGATGAAATGGTAATTGTAAATTGATTGCCCTCTGATTTCTCTATAAGCATGGCTATTACTTTATTTCAAATATAAAAAATATAAAACAGATTACTTGGGGCATTTTGTTTTATAATCGATCATTTTTGCTTGTATACCGAACGCGTGGATCGGCCCAAGCATATAAAATATCTGAAATCAAATTTCCCAACATGGTTAAAAAACCGATAATAGAGAACAGAGCCACAATCATCGGATAATCATAGTTGATAACGCTTTCGTAAATTTCTAAGCCCATGCCGGGAATTGAAAAAATACTTTCGATTATCACCGAACCTCCAAATAGCATGGGCATGGATTGTCCAAATAAGGTAATGATGGGACTCAGCGAATTCCGCAATGCATGGTGAATGAGAATGCGTGTTTCGGAGATTCCTTTTGCACGGGCGGTTCGAATGTAATCTTGTTTCATTTGTTCTCGAATGCTGTTTCGCACTTGAATGCTAATGAAAGCGGCCGAAGCATAAGTGAAGCTGAAAATAGGCAAAATGAGATAGGGGAAATAATGTTGAAGACGTTTCGACAATGGCCAGTTAGGATCGAAGGTGCTTAGGTCTTTCACGCCCGAGGATGGAAACCAATCCAAGACATCGGGGTTCGAAAATAAAACCAATAATGCTGTGGCAAAAAAGAAACTGGGCAATGAAATGAGTGCAAAGGCAATCAATCCATGAACGCGCTCAAACCAGGAATCTACTTTACTTCCTGCAATGATACCTGTTGGAATTCCAATGAAGAATGCCAGGAAGATGGAAATTGCGGTAATGCTAACCGTCCATTTAAAACGTGGTAGAATGCGCTCCGAAATGGGTTGACCATCGCGAAACGATAAACCAAAATCGCCACGAATAATTCCTTTACGTTCTTCACCATCGCCAAACATCCAAAGATGATATTGGTTTTGCAAGCCATTCCAGCAAATTTTGGGAATCCATTTCTTCCAAGATTGCTTTTCGGATTTTAGTTTTCCGGAAATTTGATGCGATTTCTCCCACGACAATTGTGCATCAGAAAATAAAGAGGATGAGCCCAATAACAACGATATGGAATCTTGTTTGGTATCCATCATAGATTCTGATTTAGAAATACAAAGCGATGCGATTAAATATTTACACGCACGATGGTTCGATTGAAAATCGGAAGTGTTTTGTATGGAATCAGGCTTCAAGGAATCGAGGATGGCACTTGTTAAATGCACTTGATGAATCCATTGAACAACCAACTCGGGTCGACCGCTTTCTCTGGCTAATCCTTGCATGAAAGCATGTTCATTTAACTGCTCGAAACGATGAATAGTATCGATATCTGAGAGTGTATGAATGCTAAAATAAAACACGGGTAAGTCCAAACCTAATTGGTGTCGAAGCGCTTTTTTATCCGTTTCCAAATTCGGGTTTCCGTTTTTTGCATCAGCCGATTCTTCCTGATTTCCAGAAAGTAAGCGATTAATCGGATCGCCAGGGGAGGAGACGCTCACCACAAATGCTAGTAATGAAATCATGACAAGCATGGGAATGAAAACCAATA
The DNA here is from genome assembly GCA_044369395.1 of Flavobacteriales bacterium. Classification (GTDB taxonomy): domain Bacteria; phylum Bacteroidota; class Bacteroidia; order M30B66; family M30B66; genus CALQRR01. The sequence continues at coordinate 2,191 of JBIPLZ010000310.1, forward strand.
ACCGATTGAGCGTGTAGCGAATCATATCAAGGAATATCGGGTGTTGCTTGTTTGCTTTGAGGAATCAATTCCAGGTAATTGAGCAAAATGTGTGGACGTTCGGGAAATAGATTTCCATGAGCAAAACGTTTGTGAACAACAGCTTTCTTGGTTGCATTGAAAAGAAAAACATAAGGCTGTTCTTCCCATACCAAGCGTTGAATTTCTTGAAGCAATGCTTTTCGTTTTATTGGATTCATTTCCAGATTTGCACGTTCTATCAAGGAATCGCTTTGTGGGTTTCCAAAACCAGCAAAATTACTCCCGTTGTTTGCCCAATTCTCGGAATGCCAAATTTGACGAGGGTCTTCTGAGATAGCCGAACTCGACCAGGCTCCTAACAAAGCATCAAATTCATGCTTATAGGCTTTCTGATAAAATAAGGTGAAATCGAGGGGTTCGGGCTGAACTTCAATGCCCACTTTGTATAATTCATTTCGAATCATGGTAGCAATTTCTTTGGTCACCGGCGAAAGCATGTAACTCAAGGCAAAAGAAAAAGGAACACGTTTCCCTTGAATCAACTTATCGCGGATGTTGTCGCCGTCAGAATCTATCCATCCAGCTTCGCTCAACAATTTCTTGGAAACACTCAAATCATAAGGAATCAATGGCAATGTCTTATCGTAATCGCTTTGTGCGGGTAAAATAAAACCGGGAATGCGTGTGCCATATCCTTTGGCAATAACCTGAATAATCTCATCAACCGGAACACAATAGGCCAATGCTTTGCGAACTCGCCGATCGGTGAAGTAGGGCAGTTGTTCTCCTGCAGGGCGCATATTCATGCCCAAATAGGTATAACTAAACGATGGGAGAAATTCAGAATGGTAGTTCTGATTGAAATAATTTCGCTTGCGTAATTTCACCAATGCGGGAGTTGATAGTTCGGTGCTCACATCCACTTCCTGTTTTTTCAAGGCAAGCACCGTTGGTTCCATGTCTTTGATTACTTGAAAAATAATCTGCTCAGGAAATGCTTTTTCATAATCAGAGACGCTGTTCTTCCCCCACCAATTTTGCTTCTTTTTCAAAATAATGGAAGAACCTGTATTCCATTCGGAAACGAAATAAGGCCCAAGTCCATTGAGTTTTTGTGGCA
>JBIPLZ010000312.1:0-3316 GCA_044369395.1 Flavobacteriales bacterium
ATCATTTTAACGACCCAGAAGCAGCGTGGAATGCATCAAGTACTCCCAATAACGATGGAAGTGAGCGGATAATAAATGACCTTCTTCCTGCAGCAAACAATATTATTAAAACAAAAAATTACCTTGAACGTCTTTCTTCCAATAAAGATAAGATATACAATAATTTATCCGCTCATTTCCAATCAGACGATATACAAACTCAGCGAGATAATGCGGTTATCGAAGGAAGAAGTATTCTCAACCAGTTAAGAAAGCTCTTTGGAACAGATAATACGATGTTCGGTAAATTTTTGTCAGATTTATATATCTCAGACACTGCAGCTTATAACTTTATTCATGAAAATTATTTACCTGCAGCAAAAGACCACACACCTAGTAATTCAGAAGTTATTATTCGTACATATGGTTTAGATTTAAATCTTGATGAAAACGAGAATAGGAAAATTCTGATGGAAAAGATGGGGCTCAATTCGGTTTCGGAATTAGAAACTTGGCTTGAAATAAATGATATCGACCTCAAAGTTGTGCTTCAAAATGTGCACATTACTGCCGCGAGTATGCTTGTTGACGGAGTTATTGATATATGGAAATCAAAACTTGAAAACGGTGGGCTAAAAGCGTATGAAAAATTAGGACTTGAGGCCACAGCGATACGATCCATTAAAGAAAACCTTTATAGGACATTTGAAATTTTCGAAGTTCGCAACAAATTGATTTTGATTTTTGAACGTAAAACTCGATTGATGAGAGTTTCTAACGATACTGACGAGTACCTAGCCTCAATAATTAGTAGTTACTTAAATGACTTTGTCTCAAATTTCGGGTATAATTTCATGTCTGATGAACGGAAGGAACAGGTAATTGAACTTGCTAATCAGTATAAAATTGATACTAAGCTTTTGCTTTTCGATGCTAAGGAACTTAATGAATCTGATATCCAGAGATATTTCGAGGAGGATGATTCGTCAAACAGCCTAACAATAACCTATCCATCTGTAGAGCATTACATGAGTTATATTACCAAAATACAACTTATTTTACTTTCAAATTGTGGGTTCCGAACATACAATATTGCTGAAAACGAGCGTTTATCAGTAATTTTAAATTCACTTAAAAAATTAAATTTTAATTAACTATGGAACATGTTTTTACTTTTCATAGAGGCGATTATGCTCCCATGTCGTTTAAAAATGGGAACTACTTTTATGAGAGTTTTGATATTCTGTCTTCGTTTTTAAGTAATAGACTTGAAAATCGGGATTTAGAAAGACTTCTTAAACCCACTATTGAAGATGGAGATAAAGTAAAATGGCTTTCAAACAAACCCGGCCAACTAAATCGAATCTCAGAATTACCTGCTGAAACCAGCAACAAAATTTTAATTGAATTTCATGATTTTTTAAAACGTGTTGAAGCTGTTTCTGGTCCATTAAAGACTAATAAAGATAATGATCAGCGTGAGTGGGGGGAAATGATTGATGAATTGTTCCAACCTGAAAAAATTATCTTGGTTGGAAATTCGGCAGGCGATTGGGCTATGCTTTGGGGATGGAACTTCCGTAATAAAGAGGAAAACAAATTACCTCAACTGCCAAAATCGGAACCAGTTAATAATATAGTTGTTCCAGAAAACCCACCGATTATTCCACCAGAGCCAATTATTGTTAATCCCACTCCCCCTCTAAATACAACTAATCCGATAAATCCGATTATTAAAAACGAAAATGTAATCCCTCCCCCCACTGATAAACCAACACCCAACGTCATAAACAATATAATAAATGAAGCCCCGCTTGCAAATAAAATAGGTTGCTTTGGAAGGATCTCGCGATTTTTAAGATGGATTTCGTATCGATTTTGGGCTTTATTCTGGTTGATTATTTACACCCTACTTATTATTTTGTTGTGTAGATATTTCTTCCGACCCGATTCTGATGAATGTTGTAAACAGCTTGAAAATACTGTAAAGGAGCTTAATCGTCTAGAAGAGGCTGTAAGAACCAGGTGTGATTCAACGATAATAGTACGATGACCGACTACAGAAAGTCGAAATGGTGGATAAAACTCATTAGAGAGCGAAACTATTTTGGTTTCCGCTTTTGGTGGTTTAATTGGCTATTACTTCTAACTGCTTGCTTTGTTTTTTATTTTTTATGGACTTCTACTCTATTTAAAAGCGAGGAATGCAGTCTAGTTGAATCTTCAATAAACGTCAATAAAATTATTAAAGCCCTCGACAAATGTTGTCCCTGCCAGACTATTATTCCCAAACCTGATACTTTAGCGGTTGAATGCCCTGATCGTATTTTGGTTTTTCAAGTTTGTAATTCAAATATGGCTCGTGATGATAATTTTGATGTTTACCTTAATGAAACCAAAATAGGTAGCCTGGATCTTAATTCAAATGCTTTAGTTGGCTCTGTTTTTATAGCATCCAACATTCATGATGTAAAAATAAAAAAGGCAGATTTTATCTGTCCTATCAATAATATGAAAGAGTATTATTTTGATCCATCCATCGTTAAATATGGAAGCAATACAATTAAAATGATTAATACTCAAAAAAATAATAATGGAAATAGAGGTGACATCCAAATCAGAAATTACTTACTAACAAATAACGAACTATCCAATCCTTGTAAAGTTAAAAATTTGATTTACCAAATTAATGATGGTGCAAATCACACTATTAAGTTTAATTACACAAGATGTTGTGAATAATAATGATTTAATTATTTGAAATGGAACGAAATAATTATCGAAGAAAATGGTGGTCGCGAGTAATTCGCGAACGAAACTATTTTGGATTCCGCTATTGGTGGTTCAATTGGCTGTTGCTATTGGGAATGTTCTTAGCATTCATTCTCCTCTGGAATTCTGCGATATTAAAAAGCGAAAAGTGTAGTATTGATGAATCCTCATTAAATACAAATAACATAATTAAAGAGCTTGATAAATGCTGTGCTTGCAAGACAAAAATACCTATACCACCAGATACAATTGTCCCTACCCCCCCAGATACATCTCCGCCGCTTCCGCCCCCACCTCCAAGAGATGCAAAACCCTGTGATACAGGTTCAATGCAAGATGCGGGTGGCTATGGTGTAAAAGAAACTAAATACATACTTGGCGTAAAATCGGGCAAAGTAACTATTCATTATAAAATGGAAAATAAACCAGATAAATTGGAAGTGTTTTATGAAGGAAAACGTATCGCTTCAACTTTTTCAATACCAGGAAATGTGGACGGATTCGTAGGAGGTGAAAATGCAGCTGGGGCTGAAAACTATTTGCAATTTAATTACAAACACCATAT
>JBIPLZ010000034.1:0-11757 GCA_044369395.1 Flavobacteriales bacterium
CCAATCTAATGTTCTTTGTGCGTAAGTAGCTTGAAATCCTGCTTTAATGGAAAAATTTCGATTCACTTCCAAATGGTAGGAATAAATACCACTAAAATTTAAAGTGTTTAATGTTCCTTGTCCCGCAACATCGTTTGTTACCAAAACACCAATTCCTCCGTTAAGTGCATCAATGTGTTGATCGTATGATGCACTGTAAGTAATATAATTACCTGGAATATTGGGCCATTGATTTCGGTAATTTAAGATAAACCTTGGGCATCTAACCACTCCAGCAAATGCTGGATTCAAATACAAAGGATTTGCATAGAACTGCGTAAATTGAGGATCTTGAGCCTTAACTTCTTGAAGTATAGCAGTTAACAAAATTGCGATTGTGAGTATTTTTTTTAGCATCGTAACGAATTTAGGTCAATATAACGATTAGTCCAAATAGGTGTTACAAAAGTTTTTGATGATTTATGAAACAATAATGTAAGAAAGATGTCGTTTAATAGCCTTCAGCAAATGTAAAAGAAAAAACAAGTTTATCAAATCATTTCTTTGAGTTTTCATTTACATACGCTTGTTTGTTCATTTTATTTTAAACATTTTAAATATTACTTAATTGAGAATTTCTAATTCTGTCAAACAATCCTGTATATTTCGGGTTTAATTTTGGAAAGATATTTTTCGGAAAATCTTAATTTTATCAAGCAATTCATGAGCGCATACTCAAAATTTTTTGCAATAGCCATTTTAATGTTTTTGAATTTGTTTTCATACGCACAAGAAAAAAATTCATCCCAACTAATAAAATGGACTCAACCAAAAGCAATTAAAATTTCTCAATACGACACTCAAAAATTATTGAGTTTTGAAGGTGCTCAATACATTGGAGAAATAAAAGAACTACCATATATTCAAAAAGTACAGCCTATCCAATCCAATATGGAAGTGGCTCAGGTTGAAATTAACAATCCTGTTTATACAACATTAATTGCTTCAGAATTAAACCTACTCCCGAGCAACCTAAATCTATTAGATTCTCCCGAACTTATTTATGCAACAGTTTATGATAAGAAAAAACCGTTTCTTGAATATCGAATTCTTCCATTCAGAAAAACGGCAAATGGTATCCAAAAGCTTGTTTCGTATGAATTGAATATCGACTTAAGGCCCAATACACAATCTGCAGCGAAACCGAAATCGCTTGTTGCCAATTCCATTTTATCTTCTGGGACAGGGTTTAAAATAGGCGTAACTTCAACGGGAATTTATAAGATAAACAAACAAATGCTTATTAATATGGGAATGAATACAGCATTCAATCCCATGAATTTTCGTGTTTATGGAAATGGAGGAGCGATGCTTCCTGAACGAAATAACATTTTTTATCCAGACGATTTAGCTGAAAATGCAATTTACTTTCAAGGGGAACAGGATGGTAGTTTTGATGATCAAGATTTCGCACTGTTTTATGCTAAGGGGCCAACATCTTGGTCGTATGATAACTCAAAAGGCATTTTCAAACATGCTAAAAATTTTTATAGCGATACAACGTGGTATTTTATAAATGCTGACTTAGGTCCTGGAAAAAGAATTACAAGTCAAGCCCAATCTTCATTAACGGCAACGCACACTGTGGATGTTTTTGATGATTATGGTTTTGTGGAAAATGACCAAGAGAATTTCATGAAAACTGGTAGACGTTGGTTTGGTAATAGAATGGAATCGACGAACTCATTTTCTTTTAATTTTAATTTTCCCAATGCAACAGCCGGTCCGCACAAGTTAACCAGTAATTTATTGGCAAGAAATACAAGCATTACAAATTTTAATGTGAGTGTAAATGGACAAAGTTTTAGTCAAGCAGTAAATGCGCTTTCAGGTGTGGGTTATCTCGATACATATGCCAAGGAAAATGAAAGTACATTTATAGTAAATGGGAATTTATCTGCTGCAAATGTTACCATTGACCGACAAACATCTGGAAGTATAGCATGGATTGATTACCTCATATTAAATGTAAAGCGAAATTTAGCATTTACTGGCTCGCAGGTTCAGTTCCGTTCACAAGATGTAACAGGTATTGGTAATATTTCTCAATATAATATCACCAATGCAAATTCTTCGTTGAAAATTTGGGAGGTCACAAACAAATATGATGTTAAAGATCAAAGTTACAGTGTCAATGGATCAACGATTTCCTTTGTTCAAGCATCCGATTCGCTCAGAGATTATGTAGTTTTTAATCCTTCAGGAAGTTTTTCAACCCCTATTGCAGGAGGTTCTTTTTCTAACCAAAATTTACACGGAACAGCGCAAGTCGATTATATCATTGTTGCCCATCCTGCATTTCTTTCAGCAGCAGAAAAATTAGCAAATCATCATCGCTCTGCAGATGGCATGCGTGTAATTGTTACGACTCCTCAACTTATATATAATGAGTTTTCTTCGGGTTCGCAAGATATTGGTGGCATTCGAAATTTTGTTCGCATGTTTTACAATCGAGCCCTTACTCCAGAAGATCTTCCAAAATATTTGCTACTGCTTGGCGATGGATCATATGACCCTCGAAACAGAATTGCAAACAACCAAAACTGGATTCCAACTTATGAAAGTTCAGAATCTCTAAACCCAATTGGTTCCTATTGCTCCGACGATTATTATGGGTTTATGGATCCAACGGAAGGCACAAGTATTCAGTCTGTTGGTGCAGGTTTATTGGATATCGGAATTGGTCGTTTCCCAGTGAATACGCCCGAAGAAGCCAATCAAGTTGTTGATAAAATAATTCATTATTCGACTAACCGTGATTGTCTGAACGATTGGCGAAATATGGTGGCTTTCGTTGCAGATGATGAAGATCAAAATGATCATATCCGACAAGCTGAAAGTGTGAGTGCTTTAATCAAGCAAAATTATCCAGTATATAACATCGATAAGATTTACCTCGATGCGTACCAACAAGAAAGTGGTGCTGGAGGACAACGTTATCCACAAGTAAACTTAGATATCAACAGCCGCGTTGAACGTGGAGCACTCATGGTTAATTATGCTGGGCATGGCGGAGAGCAAAGCATGGCACTCGAGCGAGTAATTACAATTCCCGAAATAAACGATTGGAAGAGCTTCAATAACATGCCATTGTTTATGACTGCCACATGCGAGTTTAGTCGTTTCGATAATCCTGATTTCACTTCTGCTGGCGAATATGTAATACTAAACCCTACAGGAGCTGGCATTGCTTTATTCACTACCGTTAGATTAACATTTAGCTCTGCAAATGCTAATTTGAATAGAAACATTATGGACACTGTTTTCTCTACACAATCGGGAAAACATTTGCGTTTGGGTGAAATATTACGCATTGGAAAAAATGCACCATCAACGGGTTCTTCGTTTAACAATCGAAGTTTTACTTTATTAGGTGATCCTGCTATGATGTTAGCATTTCCAGATTATAATGTTGTTACAACAAGCATAAATGTTAATGGTTCTGTTTCAACAACTGACACATTATCTGCGTTGGATTTAGTAACCGTTCAGGGCGCGGTTACTGATATTAACGGAAATGTTCAGAAGAATTTTAATGGTGTTGTTATTCCAACAGTTTTCGATAAGGAGGTATCCTATTATACCTTAGGAAATGATGAATCATCTCCTGTAATGCCATTTAAACTTCAAAAAAATGTAGTTTTTCGTGGTCCAGCTACTGTCAATAACGGGGTTTTTACTTTCAGTTTTGTAGTTCCGCAAGATATTCAGTTCAATTTTGGAAATGGAAAGATTAGTTACTATGCGCGCAATGGCTCTAACATCGATGATGCTCATGGACATAATAATAACATTGTAATTGGAGGGTTTAGTAAAAATCCTATTTCCGATAATACGGGGCCAGAAATTAAACTCTATATGAACAATCAGCAGTTTGTTTCGGGTGGAATTACAGATGAGAATCCTACTTTTCTTGCTTATGTTGAAGATGAAATTGGTATTAATACCGTTGGTACAGGGATCGGTCATGATATAACCGCGATATTGGACGGAAACACTAGTCAGCCATTTATTTTAAACGATTATTACAAAGCTGAGCAAGATAATTTTAGAAGAGGAAGTATTTCTTATCCGCTCAGTAATTTGGAGCCGGGAACTCATACAATAACATTCAAAGTTTGGGATGTAGCCAATAATTCATCAACGGCAAGTATTGATTTCACTGTGGTGAAAGCGGAAGAGCTCTCTTTGTCGCATGTTTTAAATTACCCTAACCCTTTTACAACACATACTGAGTTCTATTATGAATACAATCAGCCCGGTGTTCCGGTTGATGTGGATATAAATATATTTACCATTTCAGGGAAATTGGTGAAAACGATAAATGCAACTCAGGTTAGTAATGGATATCGTTCTGAATCTATTGATTGGGATGGCTTAGACGATTTCGGCGATCGAATAGGAAGAGGTGTATATATGTATCGACTTCGCGTTAAAACACCCGATGGTAAATCGGCTGAAAAAATAGAGAAACTTGTTATACTATAGTTCCGTAATGCATCAATCTAATTGAAATACTATATTTGCCCCTTTATTTGAAAACCCAATGAGAAATCGGAAATTTTCAGTTGTCACTTCGGTTGGCATAAGTTGTTTTATCTTACAGTCATTCAGCTCACAAGGTCAAATTACTACAGGCGAACTAAATGGTCAAACAATAAATACCATAACCACAGCAGTTCCATTGTTGATGATTTCGCCAGATGGGCGCGCAGGAGCTTTGGGTGACGCCGGAGGAGCTATGAGCGCCGACGCAAATTCCATTCACTGGGGCGCAGCTAAACTTGCAACTATAGAAGGTAATTCAGGTATTTCATTGTCATACATTCCTTGGTTACGAAACCTTGTTCCAGATATCAATTTGGGTTATTTGTCTTGGTACAAGAAAATGAAAAAGCGTCAAGTAATTGGTGGTTCTTTACGTTACTTCTCTTTAGGGAATATTGTATTTACTGACATTGTTGGAAACACCATTGGACAATTTAACCCCAACGAGTTCGCAATCGATTTTGCCTATGCTCGTAGGTTTTCGGACCGTTGGAGCGGTGGAATTGCGCTTCGGTATATTTACTCAAACTTAACTGGAGGTATTGATGTTCAGGGAACTCCAAGTTTTCCTGGACAAACTGCTTCTGCCGATATCTCCACGTATTATAGCAATCCTGATTTGAAAATTGCTGGAAATAAAGCAACGTATTCTTTTTCAACAGCAATTACCAATATTGGTGCTAAAATATCGTACACCAAAACAGCTGACCGTAACTTTATTCCTATTAATCTCCGCATTGGAAATTCTCTCAAAATCAAATTGGATGATTATAATTCATTTTCATTCATGTTTGATATCAATAAATTGTTAGTTCCTACTCCGCCTATTTTCAACCCTGATAATGGAGAAATTATAGCAGGGAAAAATAATAATGTTCCAATTGTTTCTGGAATGTTGCAATCGTTTTACGATGCGCCAGGAGTTCTCGAATCAGATGGAACACGTAATGTATTTAAAGAAGAATTGCGTGAAATAAATCCATGTGGAGGCGTCGAATACAGTTACAACAATGTATTTGCTATTCGTACGGGTTATTTTTACGAGCATCCAACCAAAGGAAATCGCCGCTATTTTACATTAGGAGCAGGTATCAAGTTCAACGTATTTACGCTCGATTTAGCTTACCTAATTCCTACTCAACAAAGAAATCCGCTAGAAAATACCCTGCGATTTACTTTGCAGTTCGATTTTGGTGCTTTCAAGGAACAAAACCAATCTACCGAATAATGAATATCAGAGTAGGGCAGGGGGTTGATGTTCACCAATTACAAGAAGGATATGACCTTTGGTTGGGTGGAATAAAAATTCCTCATTCAAAAGGTGCGGTTGGACATTCAGATGCTGATGTTTTGATTCACGCTATTTGCGATGCTATTTTGGGTGCTGCTAATCTTCGTGATATAGGTTATCATTTTCCGGATACATCGGCTGAATTCAAAGGCATCGACAGTAAAATATTACTTCGTCGTGTAACAGATCTTCTCCATGAAAAAGGTTGGAAAGTTGGAAATGTGGATGCTACACTCATTTTGGAACAGCCTAAAATAAAGTCCTACATCGAAAAAATGCAGGAAACATTGGCTCCACTAATGAACATAGAGCCCGATGCTGTTTCTATAAAAGCTACAACCAACGAGACAATGGGCTACGTTGGTCGCCAAGAAGGTGTTTTAGCCTATGCTACGGTTTTAATTTCTCGCTAAACAAAACAAACGTACACCTAATTAGGTAGTTTGTTCATTGCTGAAAAATACTTTGTAGTAGTTCATTCCCTTATCATCATCATACCCACGTTCAATCAATTGACGATTTCCATGTACGTATATATGGAAATTCTTATCCAGTTTTAAAACACTCTTAAACATGCCTGCATGTTTCTTAACCGCTGTTTGGGAGATATCGAAATTTTCAGAGATGCTATGTTCAGGGTCTTCAGAATATGATTCGGTGAATTTTCTGAATGCATTGGCAACTTCGGGTTGTTGAAGAACTTCTTCATTGAAATTGTCCAAATCAAATTTTTGCTTCTCTTTAAAAAACTTTGAACTTCTATTTAATAAAGCAATTTGTTCTGCGGGATTCACCTCAAAATTCTCAGGCAACTGCTCTTTCACAAATTCCTTAGTTAGCTGCATATACTGTTGTGTAAAATGATAGCTGTCTTCCAAGGTCTCCAATTCCAAAAAAGCATCGGTCCAATACTGCGCTTCTGCAGAATTACCATTGGTTTTATCAACCACTAATACACGATATCCATCGCCTGGTTCCAAACTGAAAATTAGGCAGGCCTTATCGATACGATCCAATCTGTATCCTTTCGATAGCAATACATTGCTGTGTTTATCTGCCCATTCTACTTGTGCAAATGAATCTTCATTTTCAGCTTTCAACAAAACAATGCAATCGCTAAATTCATTGTGCAAGCTCACTTCACGAATGCGAGCAACAAATAAGTCGCCAGGTAAAATTCTTGGATGTGTTGAAACATCATACAAATGGCTGGCAATGGTTTGAGATGCTTCAATAAAATTCCCATCTTCACTGAAAAGCTCTTTTACCGCATCATGCACAATATTGCCATTGGTAGAGAAATGATAAAACGCTTCGGGTTTAAACGCACGCATTAAATAATGCAAAATAGACTCTTGATTATCGTCTGGGATTTCCAATAAACTATCGGAAAGTGTAAGAGGTTCGTCGTTCGAAGGGTTGCCCACAAAGTGAACAGCTGTTTGATGCAGTGATGCGTTGTTGTATTGAATCATGATGCGAATATAAGAAATCTCGGTGCTTATAATAATTGATTTGTATGTTTGTATCAACTATGATTCGCTATAATCCCAAGGACTGGTTTACGTTTATTTTTCGATTCCATAAAGCCGATACATTTCGAACGCTTGCTCCACTCATCTTATTGATTAGTTTGTATTCGGGGATTATTGCTTGGATAGAACTTGAATTTTTACACATTGATATTGAAAGTCAAATTAAAAATGTTTCTGTAGTTCATACAACACTTGGATTAGTAATTTCTTTATTGCTTGTGTTTAGGACAAATACTGCATACGAACGATGGTGGGAAGGAAGAAAAATGTGGGGAAGTTTGGTTAACTCGAGTAGGAATTTATCTTTTAAGTTATCTATTCTGCTCCCAAACGAAACAGTTTTTTTTAATACCATGATTGCAAATTATGCGTTTGCCCTTAAGAATCATTTACGAGATCAATTAATTTTAAGCGATTTTGATGAATGTCAAGGGTTTAATCGTTCGGATTTGCAAACAAATAAACATATCCCCAATCAAATTTATCGCATCATTTTGAGTCGCATTTTGGAACATGAAAAAAATGGTGTTCTAAAACCTGAACATCTTCTTTTGATTAATTCTGAAATGATCAATTTTACAGAGGTTTTGGGAGCATGTGAACGTATTAGAAAAACCCCAATCCCCTTTTCATACAGTGTTTTTTTAAAGAAATTTATTTTTTTATACGTTATGACTTTTCCCATTGGATTCGTATTTACTCTGGGATTTTTAGTCATGCCAGTTGTCGGGATTATTTTTTATGTTCTAGCAAGTTTAGAACTTATCGCTGAAGAGATTGAAGATCCTTTTGGTAATGATGCCAATGATTTGCCGACAGATGAAATTTCGAGAGTGATACGAAATTCAATAAATGAATAATGGCAATAATTGTAAATAACTAATTCGAAAAACAAAGCAGTCTATTTCATGTTTGAATATAAATTTGGTTGCAATGGATAGAAAAGATTTTATAAAGCGAGGATTTTTGGGGACGGCGATGTTTGGTGTAACTGGAGCAATGTCTTCAGTTTTGAAAAACGACATTGATGAACTAAAAGAACTTGAACTCATCGGTTTTAATCATATTCCTAACACAGATTCTAAAATCATGGCAAATACAGTTTTACATAAAGCCGAAACACGAGGAGAAGCAAAACATGGTTGGTTGAACTCACACCATACATTTAGTTTCGCAAATTATTACAACCCTGATCGAATGCACTTTGGTGTTTTGCGTGTGTTGAATGATGATATTGTGGATGAAGGAATGGGTTTTGGAACGCATCCTCATGATAATATGGAAATTATCAGTATTCCCCTTGATGGCGATTTGGAACATAAAGACAGCATGGGCAATGTGGCTATTATTAAGAAAGGTGATATTCAGGTACTAAGCGCCGGTACTGGAATTACACACAGCGAATACAATAAGAACAAAGATAAAAAAGTGAAGTTTCTTCAGATTTGGGTGTTCCCAAACAAAAGAAATGTAACACCTCGTTACGATCAAATTTCGTTAAATACAGCCGACAGACATAACAAGCTTCAGCAAATATTATCGCCAAGTCCTCATGATAGTGGAGTCTGGGTTCATCAAAATGCTTGGTTTCATATGGGTAAATTTGATAAAGATGTTGCACTTCAATATCAATTAAAGGACAAATCTAATGGGGTTTATGCCTTTGTATTAAAAGGTGATTTCACAATTAACAATCAGGCGCTTAACAATCGTGATGGTTTAGGGGTTTGGGACGTTTCTTCAATTAATATTATCGCAAATTCTGCTAATGCCGAACTATTATTGATGGAAGTTCCAATGAGTGTTTAGCAATAAAAAGGAACTCCTATATTTGAATTGCTATTACCTTAGAAGATATCATTCGATTTGACATTTTTAGGTAATGCAAAATTGTTCATTCACAATTTTTAATTTGCTCCAATCAATGCGCGAAATACATTATTCAACAATCATTCGGGAATACGATAACATGGAGGAATTGCCTGATTTAGATCAGCAACTTATACATGCAGCTCTCGATGCAAGTCATAGAGCTTATGCTCCTTATTCGCATTTTTATGTTGGTGCAGCTGTATTACTCGAAGATGGTACAAGAGTATTGGGAAATAATCAAGAAAATGCTGCTTATCCTTCGGGGCTATGTGCCGAAAGAACAGCCTTGTTTGCAGCAGGTGCTAATTATCCGGGGAAGCGTGTTATGAAACTCGCCATTGTTGGTCGTTCAAATGATTTTTCAGTTGATTCACCTGTATACCCTTGTGGCGCTTGTAGGCAAGTGATGTCAGAATTTGAGCAAATCGGTAAACAGCCCATGGAAATATTTATGATGGGGGCAAAAGGCGCTGTTCATGTTGTTAACGGATTGATAAATATTTTGCCCCTTGCTTTCGATGCAGATAAGTTAAAACGAAAATAATCGATTATTTCGCAAAAATTAGTGCGGAATGCTTGTTTTGTTATAAATTTGACCACGCAATTATTAAATAGAAATGGCAAAGCCTAAATTCAAGAAAGAGCAATACCTACATTGGTATGAAGAAATGCTGTTATGGCGCAGATTTGAAGAGAAATCGAGCCAATTATACATTCAACAAAAAATTCGTGGATTCTGTCACTTATACATTGGGCAGGAAGCTGTTTTAGCCGGTGCAATGAGCGCCAGTCGCAAAGACGATAACATGATTACAGCATACCGTGATCACGTTCAGCCTATTGCGAAAGGAGTTTCTCCAAATGCTGTCATGGCCGAGCTCATGGCTAAGGCAACAGGTTGTTCTAAAGGAAAAGGTGGTTCAATGCACATGTTTTCGGCAGAACATAAGTTCTTTGGTGGACATGGTATTGTGGGTGGTCAAATTCCACTTGGTGCAGGAATCGCTTTTGCAGATAAGTACAATGGAAACGATAACGTAACGCTCACATACATGGGCGATGGCGCTGTTCGTCAAGGCGCTTTACACGAAGCGTTTAACATGGCTATGCTGTGGAAGTTGCCTGTAGTGTTTATCATTGAGAATAATAACTACGCTATGGGAACTTCTGTCGAAAGAACGACCAATGTGCTTGAATTACATAAAATTGGATTGTCATACGATATGCCTTCAAAATCAGTTGATGGGATGAGTGTGGAAGATGTGCATGATGCCATGGTTTGGGCAATTGATCGTGCTCGTAAAGGAGATGGTCCAAGTTTGTTGGAAATGAAAACGTATCGTTTCAGAGGGCATTCTATGTCGGATCCTGGAAAATACCGTACAAAAGAAGAAGTTGAATCGTATAAACTTCAAGATCCTATTGAGCAGGTATTAGAAACATTGCGCAAAAACAAATGGATCACCGAAGCGGAAGTAGAAGCAACGGAAGATCGTGTGAAAGCAGTGGTTGAGGAGTCTGTGATTTTTGCTGAAGAATCTCCATATCCAACAATCGATGAACTATACAAAGATGTATATGTTCAAGAAAATTATCCTTACATTTTAGACTAATACTAGCAAAAATAAAACTATGGCAGAAATTGTCAAGATGCCCAAACTAAGCGATACCATGGAAGAAGGTGTTGTTTCAAAATGGCATAAAAAAGTTGGAGATAAAGTGAAATCGGGTGATTTATTAGCCGAAATCGAAACGGATAAAGCCACCATGGATTTTGAATCTTTTCAAGATGGTGTATTATTATATATAGGAGTAGAAGAAGGAAAAGGTGCTCCAGTAGATTCTATACTTGCCATTTTAGGAAAAGAGGGTGAAGAATTTAAGTCTCTGATTAATGCTGCTCCGGCATCCGCCGCTCCAGTAGTTGAATCAGCACCGGAAGTTTCTGTTGTTGCATCGATTGAAGCAACAAGTGTTATAAGCAACGATTCAAGAACCAAAGCATCTCCGCTAGCAAAGAAAATTGCAAGTGAAAAAGGCATCGACATAAACCAAGTGAGTGGTTCTGGCGATGGTGGACGAATTGTAAAACGCGATATCGAGAATTTCTCTCCTGCTTCTCCAGCAAAATCTGCTGTTGCTTATGCACCTGTTGGACAAGAAAGCTACACCGAAGAGAATGTTTCTCAAATGCGTAAAGTCATTGCGCGTCGTTTGGCCGAAAGTAAATTTAGCGCTCCACATTTCTATCTTACTATTGAAATTGATATGGACAATGCTATCGCTGCAAGAACGTCGATTAATGCCCAAGGTGATGTAAAAATTTCATTTAACGATTTTGTTGTGAAAGCATCATCCATGGCTTTGCGCAAACATCCTGCAATCAATTCTTCTTGGTTGGGCGATAAAATCCGTAGAAACAACCATGTAAATATTGGTGTTGCTATGGCCGTGGAAGATGGTTTGTTGGTT
>JBIPLZ010000313.1:0-3307 GCA_044369395.1 Flavobacteriales bacterium
TCATTTGGGAGGAATGCTTTTCGGAATCATTTTAATTTTACTCTGGAGAAAACAAGATCGTAAGCGAAACGTTTTCCATCCATGAGTCAACTTAAATTGCTTTGGTTAAACTCGGGCGCAGGCGTTCGATTAATCATTATCAATGTTGCGGTGTTCGTTCTCCTGTTTCTACCTTTATCGGTATTGCACTTAATGAACATGGATAGTACCGGTAGTTTCATAATGAATCAACTGGAGTTGTCGGGGAATGTAATGCATGTCCTTTTTAAACCGTGGACACTCGTCACCCACCTGTTTGTTCACAGTGGATTGATGCACATCCTCTTTAATATGATGACCTTGTATTTCACGTATCAGTTGTTTAACCAACGGTTTGATGACAAGCGATTTTTGAATGTGTATTTTGTAAGTGGATTTGCTGGAGCGCTGATGTTTCTGCTTTCGGTGAATCTTTTTCCCTTGTTTTCGGAAAACGCGCATGCTTATTCCGCTGTTGGCGCTTCTGCTGCTGTGATGGGCGTTTTGATTGCCATTTGCACCTATCGGCCGCAAGATGAAGTGATGCTATTTGGTGCCTTCAGACTGAAACTGCAATGGATGGCGTTGATTTTTGTGATGCTCGATTTGATTTCGATACGAAGCGGAAACGAAGGCGGACATTTAGCACATTTAGGCGGGGCTTTGTTCGGATTTTTCTGGGCGATAAATATCAAGAAAGGGATAGACATCGCTGCATTTTTCAACAAAGCACAGGCACTTTTCAGTTGGAAACCGAAGCGCAAAAGCACTATAAAGGTTGTTCATAAACGCGCTAAAAAAGATGAAGATTACAATCTGGACAAACGCCAGAAACAAAAACGTATTGATGATATTTTAGACAAGATATCGCGCTCTGGATATGACAGTTTGAGCAAAGAAGAAAAAGCATTACTTTTCGAACTTAGCAAGGAAAATTAAATTGAGCATCTACTTAAAAAAATACCGTTGGAAGCTTTGGCTAGCAGGATTTGCAATTATTATTATTGCAGCATCGCTTTGGTACACCAATGTATTGGTAAAAAAAGTAGCTACAGAAGAACGAAAAAAGGTGGAACTTTGGGCTGATGCCGTGCGCAACCGCGCTGAGTTGGTAAAATACACCGAGAAACTTTTCGAGAGACTTAAAACCGAAGAACGCAAACGTGCCGAAATTTGGGCCGAAGCAACACAGAATTTGAGTAAAACCGAAGATGGTGACGCTCTATCGTTTTACTTAAAATTGGTAAGAGAAAACACTACCATTCCCGCTATTATTGTAGACGATGAAAATCATATAAATGCTATCGCCAATTACGATACTATTGGATTTGGAGATACCCTTTTTAGAGGTAGAATAAAAAATGATTTTTCTGTCCATAAGCCTATTGAAATTGACAATGGGAATTCTAGCAATGACTATATCTATTATCGGGAATCTAGCTTATTTGGCGAGTTACGTGAAGTACTCGACAACATTATCAAATCCTTTATCTCCGAAGTAGTTGTGAATTCGGCGAGTGTGCCAGTAATTGTTGCCGATAAAAATAATACCCGCGTTATTGCTTCAGGAAATCTCGATCAGAAAATTCTCGCAGATACATCGGCCATGCTTCAGTTAACCAAATCGATGGCTGTTGAAAATACACCTCTTGAAATTGAACTTCCCGATTATGGAAAATGTAGCATTTATTACCAAGGTTCCTTTCTGCTAACGCAGTTAAAGTATTACCCAGTCATTCAGTTTTCGATTATTGCCCTATTTATGATTGTTGCGTATTTCCTTTTCAACTTTTCGCGAAGAGCAGAACAAAACCAAGTTTGGGTGGGAATGTCAAAGGAAACCGCTCATCAGTTAGGAACTCCATTATCGAGTCTAATTGCCTGGATTGAAATTCTGCGCATGAAGGGAATTGATGAAGAAACCTTGGGAGAAATGGGCAAGGACATCAAAAGACTAGAAATCATCACCGAACGCTTTTCTAAAATTGGCTCCAAACCCGAACTTCATCCACAAGATTTAGAACAGGTGCTTGAAGAAAGCATTGGCTATATGCGCCCTCGAACTTCTCGAAAGATTTCCATTGAGTTCAAGAATTTACTAACCGAGGAAGAACGAATGATTGTAAGGTTGAATGTTCCGCTCTTCGATTGGGTGATTGAAAACCTCTTCCGCAATGCCATCGACGCCATTGAAACGAGTGGAGCGTTGGAAGTAAGCTTTGGAGAAAAAGGAAAATACGCCTACATCGATGTGAGCGATACAGGCAAAGGAATTCCGAAATCGAAAATCGAAACCATTTTTCAACCTGGCTATACAAGCAAAAAACGTGGTTGGGGCTTGGGGCTTTCGCTTGCCAAACGCATTATTGAAGAATATCATAAAGGAAAAATTTTTGTGAAACATTCCGAACTAGGCAAAGGCACAACGTTTCGCATATTAATTCCCAAAGCGTAATAGGATCCTTTTTGATTATCAAACGCTATCAATAAAAATTCGCTTTGCTCTATATCCACATTCCCTTTTGTAAACAAGCTTGTTCGTATTGCGATTTTCATTTCAGCACATCAACACGCCACAAAAGTGATTTGGTAAATGCTCTGTTGAAGGAAATCCAAATACGGAAAGACGAGCTGCACTATCCGCTTCAAAGTGTGTATGTGGGTGGAGGCACTCCTTCCCTACTCGATGCTTCCGAATTAGCATCAATCTTGGAATTGGTCAATGCTCAATGGGGAATTGCAATCAATGCTGAAATTACCTTGGAAGCCAATCCAGACGATTTAACACTCGAGAAACTGCAGGAATTAAAATCACTCGGAATCAATCGCTTGAGCATTGGTGTTCAATCCTTTTTTCAGGAAGATTTAACCTTCATGAATCGGGCGCATTCTTCTTCAGAAGCATTACAATGTATCGAACTTGCTGCACAAACTGGATTCGATCGTTTAAGTATCGACCTCATATACGGAACTCCAGGATTAAGCGATGTGCGTTGGATTGAAAATCTTCGAAAAGCAGCGTCTTTGCCTGTCAACCACCTTTCGTGTTATGCATTAACTGTCGAGCCCAAAACACCCTTAGCCAAAGGAATTACACTGGGAAAATTCCTCAATCCCGATGAAGAACAAGCTGCCCGGCAGTTTGAAATAATGCAGCAATTAGCTCCCGAACTCGGATTTACGCATTATGAAATCAGCAATCTGGCAAGAAATGACGCCAAAGCCATTCATAATTCAGCTTACTGGGAAGGAAAACCGTATGTGGGAATTGGTCCTTCGGCACATTCAT
>JBIPLZ010000314.1:0-3304 GCA_044369395.1 Flavobacteriales bacterium
CCATACATTCAATTTGTTGCAGCAGGAATGAATCCTTCCAAGGAACTTTATCTGTTGAAATCACGTAATCTTCAATTGACTGGATGGGTGGATGATTTGAGAAATTACTATCAATTGTCGCGTATTTTTGTCGCTCCGATGCAAATTGGAATCGGCATGCAGAATAAAATTTTGGAAGCCATGTCGATGGGCTTACCTGTCATTACTACTTCTTTAGCAAACAACGCCATTGGAGCAACTCATGGCAAAGAAATTTGGATTGCCAACACCCCAGAAAAAGTTGCTGAAGCCATTTCATACCTATTAAATAATACCGAATTAGCTATTAACATTGGACATAATGCCCGAAAGCTGATGGTAGAACAATTCAGTTGGGATAAACAAAATGCCAAGTTGATTCGTTTAATGAATCAAAGTGTTTCAGAAGATTTGATAATAGAGCACATTTCCGAATAATTATGTCGAAGTTAAATAACATTCAAGAAGCCATCGAAGAAATTCGAAATGGCAAGGTGATTATTGTTGTTGATGATGAAGGTCGCGAGAATGAAGGTGATTTTCTAACAGCAGCAAACAATGCAACGCCAGAGGTCATAAACTTTATGGCAACACATGGTCGCGGACTTATTTGCGCTGCTCTTACAGAAGAACGTTGTGAAGAGCTGAAACTCGAAATGATGGTTTCTCAAAACACATCTTCACACGATACAGCATTTACTGTTTCTGTCGATTTAATAAAAGGCTGTACGACAGGTATTTCTGCTTCTGACCGTTCCAAAACCATGCTTGCATTGGTTGATCCTAATATTAAACCCGAAGATTTCGCTCGTCCTGGGCATATCTTTCCATTGAGAGCAAAGAGTGGTGGTGTGTTAAGAAGAGCTGGTCATACTGAAGCTACGGTCGATTTAGCCCGTATTGCAGGATTTGAACCAGCCGGAGTTTTGGTTGAGATTATGAATGAAGACGGAAGTATGGCTCGCTTGCCAGAACTTTTGGAATTGGCAAAGAAATTCGATTTGAAAATTATTTCAATCGAAGATTTAATCAAGTACCGACTCGAAAACGATTCATTGATTACCCGTGAGGTGGAAGTTGATTTACCTACTCAATTTGGAGATTTTAATTTAATCGCTTACACACAAAAGAATACCGGAGAACAACATTTGGCTCTGGTAAAAGGGGAGTTTAATTCCGATGAGCCTGTGCTTGTTCGTGTTCATAGTTCTTGTATGACGGGTGATATTTTTGGATCATGTCGCTGCGAATGTGGGCCACAACTTCAGGCTGCTATGAAAACCATTGAAGAAGCCGGGAAAGGAGTGATAATATACATGAACCAGGAGGGGCGAGGAATTGGATTATTAAATAAATTAAAAGCCTATAAACTTCAAGAGGAGGGATACGATACCGTTGATGCAAACGTAAAACTCGGCTTTAAAATGGACGAGCGCGATTATGGTGTTGGAGCACAAATTATCCGCGATTTGGGAGTGCGTAAGCTGAAACTCATGACCAATAACCCAACCAAACGAGCAGGACTCATTGGGTATGGATTAGAGATTGTGGAAAACATTCCCATTTTGATTGAAGCCAATATTCATAACCAAAAATACCTCGAAACGAAACGAGATAAGATGGGGCATGCATTGAAATGATGCATAGGAGATAGTTCATTGAGCCGTCATAATAATATCAATCCAATTCATTTGAATGTTGACTGCTATTGAATAATTTTTCGACAACGCAACACAATATCTGTTAATAACTCGCAGTTACCAACTATGCGGTGTTAATGTTTTCATCTCTAAAAAGGCGAATGAATCGTTATATTTGCCCTGTATTGAATGAATCGAAATTAAGTTCAACAGCCATTAAACTATGACCAAAATAATTGCAATAGCCAACCAGAAAGGTGGAGTAGGTAAGACGACCACTGCAATAAATTTAGCCGCAAGTTTGGCCATCCTAGAACATAAAACCTTATTGATTGATGCCGATCCTCAAGCAAATGCCACATCTGGAATTGGTGTAGATCCAAGAAGTGTGAAGACTAGCATTTACGAATGCATTATCAATGAGGTTGAACCCAAAGATATCATCATAAATACATCCACACCCAATCTGGATTTAATGCCTGCGCATATCGATTTAGTTGGAGCTGAAATTGAAATTATTAACCTGCCTAATCGCGAACACATGATGCGGGCTGCGCTTAGTAAAATCAGTGACCAATATGAATTTATCATTATCGATTGTTCGCCATCCTTGGGTTTGATTACTGTTAACTCCTTAACCGCAGCCGATTCTGTAATTATTCCCGTTCAATGCGAGTATTTTGCATTGGAAGGATTAGGTAAATTACTCAACACAATTAAAATTGTGCAATCTCGCTTAAACCCAGAACTATCTATTGAAGGCATTTTGTTAACGATGTATGATAGTCGCCTGCGTTTGAGCAACCAGGTTGTTGAAGAAGTGAAAACACATTTTCAACAAATGGTATTCGACACAATTATTCAACGCAATATTCGTTTAGGAGAGGCTCCAAGTTTTGGTTTATCTGTTATAATGCATGATGCCGGATCTTCTGGTGCAATTAATTATTTGAATTTAGCAAGGGAAATTCTTCAAAAGCACGATATGACGCGCATTCCTTTGACGGATAAAGTAATTGAGCCTTTTAATGAAAATTTAAATTAATCGGCAAGCCGATACTGACATGAATAACAAACGGAATGCACTGGGCAAAGGCCTAGGAGCTCTTCTTACAAGTCCCGAAACAGATATCACCACCCGAAATTCAAGTCCGGGAGATGCATCTGTTGTGGGCTCTATCTCCGAACTTCAAGTTGCCCAAATCGAAGCCAATCCATTTCAACCGCGGACGTATTTTGAAGAAGAGGCTTTGCGCGAGTTGGCTGAGTCTATTCAAGAAATGGGACTCATACAACCTGTAACGGTTCGTAAAATTGGATACGATAAATATCAGTTAATTAGTGGGGAAAGACGTTTTCGCGCTTCTCAGATGGCTGGTTTAATTACTATTCCGGCATACATTCGTATTGCAAATGATCAAGCTATGCTCGAAATGGCATTGGTCGAAAATATTCAGCGCGAAGAGCTCGATTCCATTGAAATTGGTTTGGCATACCAGCGACTCATTGAAGAACTGAAGCTCACACAAGAAGAAGTGAGTGAAAAAGTGGCCAAAAAACGTTCAACTGTTGCTAATTATTTACGCTTACTGAAGTTGCCACCTGAAATTCAGATGGGTATTCGTGAACGTAAAATTACGATGGGA
>JBIPLZ010000414.1:0-2556 GCA_044369395.1 Flavobacteriales bacterium
CTGGCAAACTTAAAGGTTACACTAACCGTCAAGCGGTTAGGAATTTCCCAGAAGCCTTTGGTTGTGGCTTCAATATCAAGGTTGAAGACTCCAGTGTTTATCACTGGGTAGTCAATACCTTAGATACTAAGATCGCTGCTATGGATACCAATGAGCTAGAAGACTCGTTGGATGAGTTACGGCTTGACTTGATCCACGGAAGGATCGAAGAAAGCCACACTACACAACAGCGTATGTGGTTGTGCATGTGGAAAGAGTGGGGCGATATTCGATCTCTGCCTGCCGTACTCAAGGGAGTATGGCGGTCAGGGATGCAGCGTGTTGCTGACTTGTATGAGTTGAGCATTAGGGTTCAAATCCCTGGTGCTGTTTATTGCCAATTGGTTTCTGAGAGCGTTCTTAGAATGCTCGGTATTGACTACACTGTACCGAAAGGTGCAGTGATGTACTGCAAAGAGTACATGCTGTTCGTTACTTCGGATGATGAATACTTTGAGAATCTCCGTAACCATGGTGGCATGGATGCGGACGATAAGCTTAGTGTGATTTTCCGTAAGCGTGGTGACGAGATCGTGTGCTTCATGCACAGGAATCCGTCAGACCGTGGTGAATACAATGTTTGTACTTTTATCGGCACACCACCGATAGAGGTTCCAGATATCCAGCTTCCCGCAAAGATGCCATTGAAGGCAACCGAGCGGGATGCAATCTTACTAGCACGGGGAGAGAAGCTTCCAGAGTTGCCTAGTAAGAGTCGAACCAAGAAAGACTACAAAGGCGAATACACCTTTGAGAATTTCTTATGCGAGGTTGAGATGGAAGGTTTGAATCCAGGGACGATAATCAATGTTATCACCTTGTGGAATCTAGCTCATCCTAACGGTGAGCGGAACAACATCATGGTCCCAATGGAAGATGTCGTAGACACTTGTCAGCAGACTCGAGATCCAGAAGATATTGAATGGATCAAGATGACTGCTGCACGAATGATTGGAGATTTGGTTCTTCGGTCAGACAAGTGCATTGACGAGTTGGTATTAGAGAAGTGTAAAAGCTTCTTTGAGAAGACTGAGTATCCTAACATCGT
Organism: Flavobacteriales bacterium; assembly: GCA_044369395.1. Taxonomy (GTDB): domain Bacteria; phylum Bacteroidota; class Bacteroidia; order M30B66; family M30B66; genus CALQRR01. Next base: position 1,088 of record JBIPLZ010000414.1, read on the forward strand.
AGCTGATCTCAAAGCTAAGAACAGGCTTGGTCTGTCTTGGTTCTCACGGCTAGTAAAAGCTAGTGCAGAGAAAGTCAAAGTTGCCCTTGGTAAAGTTGACAGCAAGATCGAGCTAGTTAGGATTCGTAATCACTACCTTGCACTTCTCACAGGTGCTAGGCTTCACGCTAACGACAAGGTAAACAAAGATGCCTTGGAAATGTTGAAAGATAGATATCGAACAATGTGTAATCTTACAGCTAAAGATGCTGTCCCTGCGTACGAATGGATGGACTCAGAAATCCAAAAGCATATGAGGTGCATATGCAAGAAGTTTGCTGAGTGGGGTATCAAACATGAGTTCCATACCATGTTTGTAGGGCTTGCACATGTGGCTCACCTTAAGAAAGTAGAAAAGACTGATCACCTTCTTTGCAGAAGGAATACTTTTCCGTTCTACTTTAAGCTGTTCAAGAAGTTTCAAATGAACAGTTTCGATCCTTGTATCTAATAGATCCAGTTGCCTAGCTTCTGCTAGGTGGCTGGTGTGGAGGACACCCAACACACTCCCTGTGCAAGCAGGGGGTGGGGTGTAACACGCTACCACACTAGGTGGTACGGGGTTCCAAGCCCCCGCCGTGGAACTAGGGATAGTCTTTTGCGGGGGAGTAAGGCTTCAGTATTCTGGCGGGTCAAGGCTACTGAATCGACTCGGCTCGTTCTTTCGGACTGTACTCCTTAATGTCGTGGGGATTGTATTCCCAAATTCATGTAAAGGTGTACGGCTTTGGAGGAAATACCCCTCAAAGTTTGGTAGGCGAAAGCCTAGGCAACCAAAGAGGTCAAGTACACTCCCCCGCTCAGAGGGACTCTGAGCACATTTAAACTAAGGAGAAACTCATGGGTTCTTTTAACAACATTTCTTATGAAGGACTATCCGTTGCTGAGTGCGACACTGTTGCACTCAACAATGCAGGCTTATTAAGAAGCTTCGGCTTCTCATGGAACATCCCCGTAACAGGGGATGTAAACGAGGAATACTCCTCGGTTCGTATTAACAGCCAAGGCATGGGGAACCATGGCAGTTTAGTTCTCAGGGGTAAAACCCTGAGAGCTTCCCTTCTTTTGCGTGAAGGAAAGATCAAGTTTCTCACGGACAACGGTGTCCGTAGAAAAACGGCAAACATTGCCGTTTCCATGCACCGTGGCATGGAAAAAGATGTTGCACTCTTGGCCGACCAACTGGTCGAGTTGTGCCAAGCATCCAAATTTTCTGGGCATTCCCGTGCCCAGTTTCAAGAATGGTCAGGCGGGGTGGAAACCACCCTGTCCATGCCAAGAATATTTTCGGCGATTGCTATTGCCGAAAAAGTATAAGCCTTCCCCTTATCCTCATCACCTTCGGGTGGTGGGGATTCTTTTTTTCCTGTCGCACTTCGTGCTTCCTTAACAGTATGCGCTCGCTACGCTCGCTTGCACGCACCCCGCAT
>JBIPLZ010000315.1:0-3295 GCA_044369395.1 Flavobacteriales bacterium
ATTGGAGTTCAATTCCCCGAATTGAAGATGTAGTTATTTCGCTGAAACCTCAACAAATCATTGAATTAAAACAGGGCTATCTTCCTGAATTTATTGATAAGGATTTTTTAAGAAATATACTTGATGTATCTCCTGGTTTTTTGATTTTGAAAACAGGAATTACGGATTCTGATGAACAAACTCAGCGATTGGTTTATCGAACTCTTTGCTCCCAACTTGGAACATTAAATAATCGCTACGGTGAATTGTATGATGTGAAAGATTACGGTGGAAATTACAAAGATTCCAACATTCCGGTAAGTCAAACGCATGATACTACTGGATTTCATACCGACAGCTCCGCAATCGATTATTTTCCTTTTTATGTTGGATTACTTTGCATAAGACCCGCAATTTCTGGAGGAGATTCACTTCTCGTTAATGCAAGCAATTTTCTAAGCTCTGTTAAAATTAAACAGAAAAATCTTCTCAAAGTTCCAGTTATACGAGATATTATAACTCCTGGAAAAGAATATTCATTGGAAAATTTATTGAAGAATAAATTTCCAATTTTAAATGAAGACGGTCCTTTTCCAATCTTTCGTTACATGCGTTATTGGATAGAACGAGGTCATCAAAAAGCAGACATTCCTTTATCAAAAGAATACATTGAATTATTAAATCAGTTTGATAGTTATTTGGAAAGCCCAATCAACCAATTTTGCTATTCGCTTGAATCGGGCGATATTTTACTTTTTAACAATACGTTTTTACTTCATAACAGAACCGCTTTTATTAATTCAGATATTGAAGGCCAAGAACGATTGTTAGTGAGAACCTGGATTGACTCTTAGTTTTTTCGAAAATATAAAGAACCTATTCCTTAGTAAATTGATTTTGGTTATTTTATTCGTGCTAGATGCTTCATTAAAAGGAAAATATACCTGTTAAGCCACATTTTGAACTAGGTTTCCTAAATGTCTCCGAATAATTTATTCTTGAAATAATTGCATTCTTTGTGGTGGTCTGAATTTAATTTAAAATTACGAATTTCACAAACCTGAAGAGTCAAACGAGGTTGACGGAATGATTTATATTAGAAGACTATACAAAGAATAATGAATGTATCAGATGCCTAAAATGCATGGCATTGATTGTGTGCTTTTAGCGTTTCGACTTTCTTATCCTAAAATTTGATAAGTTTAATGATTTTCGATTGTCGGTTACTATCCAGTTTGGCAAAATAGGAGCCGGGTATTAATGGGCTAATATCCATTTTAAAGTTTTGAGCATTTACCTCTTTTGACAAAACTTCTTCACCTAGAACATTAAATAGTGTAATTTTTTCAATTGTATTAACTGCTTCGAAATTTACAAAATCTGCAGTAGGGTTTGGGAAATAGGATACATCCATTCCTTTATTAATGTCTAAAGCACCAAGAGGTGGATTGCAGTCGTTAATGTTTGTTCCTAAACGAACGTAGTTCAAATTATTCTGGTCCACGAACGTAACAATATTTCCTTCACAACTAAATACTAGATGACTAACTAAGATATTTCCAAAATTGAAATCTAAAGTTATTGTATCGTTGAACACAGTGTATGCTTCAGTGCCTGGGAGGTGATTACCATCTCCAGCTTCAAAGGTATTGTATAGAGAATCGCAGTTTTCGGATATACAGTAGTATGTATATCGTTCACCATTTTCAAAAATATACAACGTATTGGCGAAACCTGGAATGAGCCATTTACCTTCAATTGAGTTGATTTGTGAGAATGTATTAAATGTGCACAATACCAGTAGAACTCCAAGTAGTATTTTTTTCATAGTTTTCTATATAATTTTGAGACAAAAGTATATGAATTTTGCAAGAAATAGTAGGTTCTTTTTGAAATTGTTTTAGATTAAGTTCAAGCTTAGTTTAATTTTCAAAAACGCTAATCGCAGAGATCCAAACTAACAAACACGACAATCATTAAAGGATACTTTTGATAGCATGCTTTAAAATATTTTTTAATATTTGCATTATTAGTTCTGATTTGAATTTACTTTAAACTAGACTAAATAGAATAATCAATAGAATATACAATCAAAATAAAATTGAAACAAATGGAAGTAAGAGCAAAATCTTTACTGAAGCGCATTTCTGATCAGGTTAGTACTTTTACTGACAAGAAAATTTCACAAGTATCCCATGCTCCAAGGGAAAATGAATGGCGTGCATACATAAGTCAAAGCAAACCCCATTGGGAAGATATAGCTTGGCGAGTAAAAGAACCAAACGTTAAAGGAGAAGCAGAGGTACACTTAGGTTTTTATACCGAAATACCAATTGATGAATTAGCAAATGCGGTTGAAAAGATCGAAAAATTGGGTGAAGGAAAAGTAGATCAAGTAGTTAAAAATGAAAACGGAATTCGCTTAGTATGGAATGTGAATTTGAATGATAATTTAACTATTGATAAAATTGAACGTACTATTTTCAATTTATTACCTGAGTTTATAACCATTGCTTTTGAAGTTTTATTTAAATCACATCGAGCAAATGAACAAGAAAACTCTGCGAATGATGAACCAAATAAAGCAATGCGCGAATCAGAAAGTTTATATGAGTTTGAAATTGAAAATCGGAAAATTGAATTATACAAGAAAGATTTAGTAAATAAATTAGATTGGTACGAAGCAAATGATTTCGTAAATAATATTGGTGAAAATTGGCGTCTACCGACGATATTAGAATTTTCTAAATTATATGAATTTCATAAAAACAATAAACTAGAATTTTTAGAAGACTCTTCGTATTGGTCAAATGAATCAATCGATGATAAACCAGGATGGGCATGGACATTTTATTTTGATAACGGTAAGCCATTAGATGATTTAAAAAATTATAAAACCTATATTCGTTTGGTTAGAGATAAACAATAACTTATTTATCAAAGTAAATCATCGGGAAGGCTTAATACTTTACTTTTACAAGTAAAATACCAAAAGAGTATTTTGATAATTGCGGCTCATTTGTTAATAATAATTACATTGAAAAAATAAAGTATATCCAACTGGTTTTACTGAAGTTCCAATATTCCCAAAGAAACATTCTCTACATTTTAAATTTGATTAACCTCAATTAAGACTCTAATGGTATTACTAACTAAATCTCGCTTCAAACTCGCATTAAGTTGTCCTACAAAGCTTTATTATAACCAACGTGAAGAATACGATAATGTACAAAAAGAAGATAAGTTTTTGGAGGCATTAGCAGAAGGCGGATATCAGGTAGGTGAATTGGCTAAATGTTACTTTCCTGGCGGTTTT
>JBIPLZ010000035.1:0-11680 GCA_044369395.1 Flavobacteriales bacterium
TAACATTGTAAGCAGGATAAAGTGTATAGGCATTTGTTTGAAGGAAAGTAACATTTTCATTGTATGTATCGGCAACTGTTCCTGCCAAGATAAATGATCCTGTTCCTGTGTTTGAAATGCTTGTAGTACCTCCAAATGTGTTTCCTCCATTTGATAAATTAAACCCAGCTCCCGTTTTTACAATGGTTGTACTATTATTAAACGTTGTTCCATCTAAGTAAATATTGGGACATGTAAATGCTGTGCTGCCATTGAATTCAGAACCCTCCGAAAGATAAAGCTCAACATCGGCTCCAAAAGAAGTAAGCGATTGGCTTGTCGATCCGTTCTGAACAAAGTAAGCCAAACGTAAATCTCCTGAAGTAAAACCAGAACCGCCAATGCTAATGGTTTTTCCACTTGCAAGCGAAGATGTTCCAGCATTTTGACCGAATCGAATGCCCGCAGAAGATCCAGTTGAGTTCATTACTATATTTCCATTAAATTCATTTCCGGTTGAGCCATATGCAAGATTAATTGCGTCAGACCCAGAATTATCGAGGGTTAAATTGCCGTTGAAAACATCAGGATTTGAGTTGCCAAGAATCATTTCTCCATCGGCAGTATTGAATATTTCCACATTGGCGTTGAATGTATTTCCTCCTTCACTTGCATCCGAAAGAGAACTGTTTTTTGTAAATGAAGCGATGCTATTAAATGTAGCTCCGTTTAAGAATAAACGTGGACTCTCAAAAGTAACATCTCCGTTAAAAATCGTTCCTGATTCCAAAAGCAAACTTGCAGAACCAGAAAGTTCTGTAATGCTTTGTGATGTAGTTCCCGTTTGTGTTAATCCTTTAAAAGCCAAATCACCATTGCTAAATCCTAAACCTCCAATGGTAATTGTTTTGGTGTCGGCAAGCACCGAAGCACCTCCGTTTTGACCAAATTTAACACCTTGACTAGAACCTGTTGAATTGATGATGATGTTACCATTAAAAACATTTCCAGTTGAAGTTTGCGCGAATTGAATGGCAGAACTCCCCGAACTTGTAACAGTAAGGTTTCCTTCAAAAGTATCCGAGTTGGTCGATCCTAAAATTAAACGACCTGAACCACTATTCGTAATGGTTGTTGTTGATGAGAATGTATTACCCCCAGAACCTGAATTATCGGTTGCGCCCCCTTTTGTAAGTGAAGCTGAGCTCGCGAAAGTTGTTCCATTTAGAAATAACTGTGGAAATGTAAAATTAACGGCAGCATTAAATGTTGTTCCAGTTTCGAGATAGAGTGCCGCAGTTCCTGAAGTGATATTAAAACTCTGTGTAGTAGATCCAGTTTGAGTGAAATTCCTTAAACGCAAACTTCCCGCAGTAAATCCTGAGGCCCCAACTGTTATTGTTTTACCACTAACAAGGGTAGAACTTCCGCCAGTTTGTCCAAAGCGAACACCTTTGCTTGATCCTGTAGAGTTCACTTGAATATTGTCTGCGAATGTAGTCCCTGATGCAACGTGTGCCACAAATAAGGTTCCGCTTCCTGTATTCGTGAAAACAGATGTAGAGTTAAAACTATCAGGATTAGAAACTCCTAAAATAAAATCCCCACTTCCAGTGCTTGTAATGGTAGTTGCACCGTTAAAGGTATTTCCACCCAAGCTTTGATTATTCCCAGAACTTGTTTTCGTTATAGATGTTGTTCCTTGGAACGTAGCACCATTTATATAAACGTGTGGTGACGAAAATGTTATATCGGCATTGAAAGTACATCCCGATTCGATATACATGGCTGCATTTCCCGAAAGCGTTAATGTTTGAGTTGTAGTTCCTGTTTGTGTTAAGTTTTTCAATCGCAAATCACCCACAGAAAAACCACTTCCTCCAATGCTGAATGTTTGTCCGCTACTTAAGGTTGAGGTCCCTCCATTTTGTCCAAGGCGAATTCCTAAACTTGTTCCACTCGAATTAAATTGAATCCCACCCTGGAATTGTGTGCCTACAGCGGAATAAGCAGGGAGAATTAAGCCAGTGTTGCTAACTGAAAATGTAGCAAGTGATTGAAAGATATCTGCTTCAATATTAGCAAATGTAATAGATCCCGTTCCCGTGTTTGTTAAACTGAATGTAGATTTAAATGTGTTTCCTCCGTCACAAATAACATCGTTCGAACTAGAGCGTGTTAATGAAACCGCATTATCGAATGTGCTGCCATTGAAGTAGACATCTCTTAATGTACCCGATACTCCACAACTAATAGCTGTTCCATTGAAATTGGCGTCCGAACCCGAAACAAACGAAATATTTCCGTTTGAAATAGTACCCCCATTAAAATTTGCTGTACCATATAAGACGATGGTAAAAGCAGATAGATTGAGTGAGCCCGAGTTCAAGGTAAAATTGTTTAACCCGGATATTTCTTCAAATACCGGGTTGTTAGTTTCACTGTTAATGGTAACATCATCTCCAATATCTGGAATTCCTGCGGGAGTCCAGTTGGCAGCATCGCCCCATTGTGTTGAAACAGATCCGTTCCATACATAAGAGGTTGCATTTAATGAAGCCGTAAGCGTGAAGAAAAATGTTAGCAATGCCAAGCGGAGGCTTGTTGCTTTCATAAAAGTGTAAAGTAGTTTCATAATTCAGGTTTCAGATAATGTGATTATCATTCCCCCTTATTACACTTATAACATCTTTTAAGTTGCGCAAATAGCGGCAGCTTTGATTGTTCTTCTTACCAATGAAAGATTTTTCTCGAAAAGCAAATAAAACCTTCAGATTTTTTTGCAAAATGGTTGATCTGCAGGTGTTTTGCAGATTTTCAACTCGTGATTTATTGCGTAAGAAAACGAACTAAATAGATTTATTCTATGATTTTAGCAGCTAGAAAATTGACTAAATCGGCATCTCAACCCACTTGCCATTATCTTTTATAAGTTCGATGAGCTCATCAACCGCTTGTTCTGCAGGAACGTTTCGCTTTACCACTTCTTTACCTTTGTACAAGGTGATTTTTCCAACACCAGTTCCAACATATCCAAAATCAGCATCGGCCATTTCGCCTGGACCGTTAACAATGCATCCCATGATGCCTATTTTAAGCCCTTTGAGATGATCGGTGCGTTTGCGGATTTTAGCCGTTGTTTCTTGCAAGTCGAATAATGTACGACCACACGAAGGACAGGAAATGTATTCCGTTTTTGATATTCGAACACGAGCAGCTTGAAGAATTCCAAATGCAGTTTGGTTTACATTTCTAATAGACGGCAAGTCATTTTCGGCACTCAGCCAAACTCCATCACCCAAACCATCAATTAATAAACCGCCCAAATCGCTTGCTGCATGAATTTGAAATTCGGATAAATCGGGATGATTGTAATTACGTTTGATGATAATCGGATTCTCAATTCCAAGTTCCATACACATCGCAAAAAGCCTGCGAATCTCAGGCATTGCATGCGTGTTTTCTGTTGATACAACCAACACAGCATTCGTGTCATTTTGAAGTTTCGCGATAAGTGCAGCATCCATTCCAGATAGCTGCAACGAAACAAATTTCAGTTGCGCATTTTCTAGATTTGCTACAATGTATTCATTGCTACTAAGCAATGGAAAATGGTTAAATCGATTGGATTCCCATGCAGCGAAATCAACAATTAAACCGAGTGTTCCAGGTACTTCAAAAGATGGGATTTGTTTTCCAGTGTATATGTAATCACAAGCAAGATCGCTGAGATTCCATTTGTCGAGAGGGACTGAATATGAATAACCAGCGCGATGTAAAACAGCAGGATTTTCCAATGGAACTTGACTGAAATCGAGAACGATCCTTGGCACATTATCAGCGCCCAAATTATTTACACTGCTTGATTTTTTTCTTGAATAATTATATGGATCAATCGGATATGCCTTTATTTCCGGAATTGGTGAATGGTTTTCGCGGTTGTTATATCTATCAGCAAGCGCTTTGGCGACTGGGATTTCAAATTCGGGTTCTTCGGTTAATGAAACACGAATGGTATCTCCCAAACCATCTTCGAGAAGTGTTCCAATTCCAACCGCCGATTTAATTCGACCATCTTCGCCTTCACCCGCTTCAGTTACTCCCAAATGCAATGGGTAATTCATCCCCTTTTCCATCATTTTACTCACCAACAGACGATACGCTTGCACCATTACCTGTGTGTTGGATGATTTCATTGACAAAACGAGGTTGTAGAAATTGTTTTCTTCGGCAATCATTAAAAATTCCATCGCCGATTCCACCATTCCCAGTGGGCTATCTCCGTAGCGACTCATGATGCGGTCGGATAATGAACCATGGTTTGTTCCGATGCGCATGGCGGTACCGTATTCCTTACAAATTTTTACCAAGGGCGTGAAACGTTCTCGGATGCGTTCCAGTTCTGCTTCGTAAGCAAAATCGGTATAGTCGATATGTTCGAACTTCTTTTTATCGGCGTAATTTCCAGGATTTACGCGCACTTTTTCCACGATACGTGCAGCCAATTCCGCTGCATTGGGTGTAAAATGAATATCCGCAACTAAAGGAGTATTGTATCCGCGATTTCTTAATTCCTTACGGATATTTTCTAAGTTTTGTGCTTCTTTAATACTAGGAGCTGTAATACGAACAAGTTCGCATCCCGCTTCTATCATGCGAATACTTTGTGAAACCGTAGCTGCTGTGTCCATGGTGTCAGTTGTAGTCATGGACTGCAGCCTGATAGGATTATCGCCGCCAAGGGCCAAATCGCCAATCATGACTTCGCGGGTCTTGAAACGTTTATAAGCAGTTAAGCTGTTACAATAAAGACTGGATTCGGTAAGCGAAATCATGCGTAAGTTTTTTGCAAAAGTACTCTAAGAATGCGTTTTCCTAAACACGCAAATTGAATATTTGTTGCTAAAAATCAATTGTCTGATCGTATTATTCTTTGGTTAATGCTTCTGCCATCTTCCAGGAGCATTTCGAGGAAGTAAATTCCGGGCGCAATGCCAGACATATCAATGTCTTCGTAGATGTAGTGCTCAATATTCAGTAAAGTCTTTCCTTGTAAATCGCGAATGCAAATTTGTTTTGGCAATTTTACTTTACCCATTGCTTGGATCTGTAATTTGTTGCCAACCGGATTTTGAATTATAAAGGAAGAGCTGCTTTGAACCGAATTGAATCCAATGAGATTCTCTACAAAAATGTTAAATCGAATCGAATCGTCGGCTGCAACGGGTTGACCAACAAACGAAGGCCAAATAACAACGGTATTTCCACCTTCTAAAAAGTACTGAGGCGTTATTGGAACAATAGTATTGAATGTTCTGGTTTGAAGAGGAGCAATAAATTGAATAGCATTAAAACCTCCAAGTGGTTCGGTTTGATTGTTTAATGTTTCGTTTCGGAAATTTAGTTTGAGGTTTCCAAGTATGTTTATGGTGTCACTTGTGTTTTGAATAGTGAACTGAACATCTGCAAACGAATTCTGAAAAACAGAATCGGGCATATTGAAATTGGAGATTGTGATAGATTGCCCCTTTCCAACTTGAGCATACATCAAAATCAACAATAAAAATATCTTCGAGCCTATTGTTAAAAATGAGGTTCGGTTAGGTGCAATTATTTTCGAAAATGGTCTGTATGTTCGCATAACCTTTAGCTGCAATCAAAAGTAATGAAAAGAGTCAAGGATTTTCATTAAACTTGCAATATTCTTACTCATTCAGCGGATATTAATTATGGATGTATTTTATCAGATTGTAGATGGATTAAGCAAAGAGGAGATTCGTTTTTTTAAAATATTCGCACATCGCCAGGGTGCTGAAATTGAGCGAAAAGATATTGCTCTCCTCGATTTTATCAGAAAGAATCCCGAGAAAAATGATGAAAATAGAATCGTTCAAAAACTTTATGGCAACAGTGATAAAAATGCATTCTACCGACTGAAAAATCGCTTGATTGACGATTTAAATAAATCCTTAGTGCTCCAGCATAATAACGATGATGAAGTTTTACAGCTATTTCAGCTTCTTTCTTTGGTTCGGATTTATTGTGCTAAAAGTCAACATCAAATTGCCCTTAGCTTCTTGAAAAAGGCAGAACAAAAAGCAAAACGCATCGAGAATCATGAGCTTTTGGATAGCATCTACGGGGAATATATTCAGTTGTCGCATACCTTATTGAACATTGACCCGGAAACTTATATAACTCTTCGGAAAGAGAATTCTGTAGCATTGGCAAGAATTCGGCAATTAGACGATGTGCTTGCGGTTGTATCCTACAGACTAAAAGTGACTCAGAATTTCGGTAGTCAGGAATTTTCGTTTTTGCAGATTCTCGAGAATGTGACCAAGCAGTTTGCCGATGAAAAAGTAGTTTTAGCATCGCCCCGATTTCGCATCAAATTATATGGACTGGTTAGTCAATTATTGCTTCAGCGCCATGATTACCAAAATTTAGAGGTGTATTTACTTCAGATTTGGAATGAATTTTTAAACGATCAGATCTTCAATAAAAACAACCACGACACCAAATTACAATTGCTTACTTATATTGTGAATACATTATTCAAGAACGGAAAAGTTCAGGAATCTTTGGCATTTGCTGAAAAGTTATATGCATCAATGCAAGAGTTTAACCGTGTGCATTTTGAGAAATACGAAATTTTTTATTACAATGCATTGGTAAATAATTATAGCACCTCCGATATTCCCAAGGCCATTGATTTGTTGAAAGAAATGCAGCTTAAACCCAATGTGAAGAAGATGCCTTTTTACGAACTCTTCATTTATTTGAATCTTGCTACGAGTTATTTTGATTTAAAAAAATACAGTCTATCGATTAAAAATCTCACCAAACTATTTCTGCTCGATAGTTATAAAAAGGCGGATATATCCTTGCGTTTTAAAATCGCACTTTCAGAGTTAATTATACGTTTTGAGTTGGGAGATATCGATTTTTGGAAATACCGTTATGAACAAGTATTGAAAGAGTTTTTTGCTGAGTTTACGTTACAATCGAGCAGTCGAGAAGCAACCCTTTTCCAACTGGTAAATCGTTCTCTAGAACTTTCTGCGGGGATTAAAGACAAATCAATTCGGCCAGAAATAGATCAATTGTTAGCCGAGTTGAAAGAACATACATCAGAAGATGAAATCATTCATTATTACCGCTGGCTGAACGAGAAAGTATATGCTTAAAAAAACGGTTTACTTCGATTACAATGCAACAACTCCTGTTAACCCGGAAGTGTTAGAAAGTATGTTGCCCTATTTCAACGTACAATTTGGGAATGCTTCGAGCATTCATTCTTTTGGATGGCAAGCTTCTGAAGCTCTTGAATTAGCTCGAGAGCAGGTTGCTAAATTGATAGCCGCCTCACCCTCCGAGATAACTTTTACATCGGGAGCAACAGAGTCCTTGAATATGTCAATCAAGGGTATTGCAGCGCGCTATGAAAGCAAGGGGAAGCACATTATTTCGTTTGAAACAGAGCATTACGCCGTATTGGAATCGCTAAACTACTTATCAAGTCGTGGTTGGGAGATAGAGCTTTTGCCAGTAAAAACGGATGGTTTACCCGATTTGGATTTGCTTCAAAAAGCCATTCGGCCTGATACGGTTTTTATTTCAGCCATGTTGGCTAATAATGAAAGCGGAGTGATTTTTCCGATGAGTGAAATAACCTCACTTGCCAGGGCGAATGGAGTTTTAACGATCTGTGATGCAACGCAGGCCTGCGGAAAAATAAACGTGGATGTTGATGAATTGGGGGTTGATGTTCTAGCCTTATCTGCACATAAGTTTTATGGACCGAAAGGATGCGGAGCTTTGTATTTACGACGAAGAAATCCTCGAGTAACTCTAGAAGCACTTATTCATGGAGGCGGGCAGGAGGGAAATCGCCGATCTGGAACACATAATATTCCTGCAATTGTGGGTATGGGAAAGGCCGCAGAATTAACCTCTCAGAATTTGATTTTCTATAAAGAGAAAACGATGCCATTACGCGATTTACTCGAGTACGAATTATGCCAAAACTTCGATGTTCAAATTCTTGCAGATGAGTCAAGGCGTTTAAGCAACACCTCATTTTTTCGAATAAAAGGGATTCAATCATCAGTTCTTATCTCTAAAATTCCACATTTTGCATTTTCAACCGGATCGGCTTGCTCCTCATCCGAACCAAGGCCTTCGCATGTAGCTATGGCAATGGGTTTAAATGAGGAACAAGCATTCGAAGCGGTTAGGTTAAGCTTAGGTTTAGATTCTGAAGAAGATGAAATACATGCATTTATTCAAAGTTTGAAAATTGCATTACATCACTTTGGATAGCCAGTGAATTAATTCATGACGAAGTTCATTGAAGATTTTTTCGAACAATTCGATTTTCTGCTTTTGTTCAGGATGTATTTCAACCCGACGATGATCGGAGGCAACAGGATTTTTTAAAGCCAAACTCACCAATTCTTCTTCCTGCTTGTCGATATCATGTCGCAAACGATCAATCTGATTCTTTTGAATGATGAGCATATTTTGGAAATGCTCCACCTGCTTTAGTATTTCCGGTTTAGTATTACGTTCTGCAATTTCTGCAATCCGATTTTGCATGATTTTTAATTCGTCTTTATAAAAAGCCAGACGATTGAGCCATTCGCGATAGGCAACGTGTTGTTCGGTTAATAAAACGGTTTTCATAAATCATCTAATTTGTTGATGTAAAAGTCGATGAGTTTAGACAACTCCACTATGACGACTCTCAACAAAAAATCTGATATATCTCAGTTTTAAGAATTACTAAAATGTCGATATAAAAGCCAAATGGCAATAATGATAAATAAAACGCCAGAAATACGGTGAAAGTTCGTAATGGCTGTTGGCGTGAGAAAGCGTTTTAATTTTCTTGCAGTATATATTTTTCCGAGATCAACGATGAAGTAGGAAATCATGGTACTTGAAAAGAACGTGAGAATTAATCGCATGTTTCCTCCAAAACTTCCTGCCACAGCGGGAACTGCACCAAACCAAATCAAGAAAACGGAAGGATTTAAAAAGTTAATACCAAGTCCTTTGAAAAACAAACCTGAATGGTTTAGTTTGACAACCTCTTTAATATCCTGAATTTCACTCGAATTATTTTTTTTTCTAGGATTGAAAAGTAGAATGAGTCCAAAGACAATCAGAATAATTGCACCAATAAGTGCCGACCAAAACTTAAAGCTTGGACTGTTAAAATCGATGTCAATGCCTAAAGTGAAAATAATGAGCATGGCAGAAGCAATGATGATAAAATCGCTTAGCAAAATGCCCGCATCAAAAATGAGCGATTCTTTCCAACCTTTGTCAATACTGGTTTGAATTAACATAAAAAAAACCGGCCCAAACGAAAAGCTTAAGCCCAATCCCATGATGAATCCATTCCAGATAGCACTACCCATTACACTTTACTTCCTTGAATAAAAGCTTCCCAGTTTGCCAATTGCTCTTTTTTCAATACACGAGGAAATTTGTTTTGCCCACCTTCTTTACCAATATAGCGCATCCAATCGTAAAACAAATTCAATGGCAATACTTCTAAGCGCATTTCTTTCAAAGCAGAGCGGCGTTCAACAACGTAATCATCGTTTAATGCCTTAAGTTCTTCATCGAGTTGAAGTCGAAATGCATCGGCATCAACTTGATCGTCAGTTCCGATATACCATTTGTGTCGGAAACCTGATTCATCAATTTCTCCGGCAACACAAAATTCGGGAATACTAATTCCAAAACCATTACCCGATTTCATCACCGCTTGATTCATGTTATCTACACTCAGGTGCTCGCCACATATGCTCAGAAAATGCTTGGTTCTTCCCGTAATGATAATTTCGGAATTGTCGAGATTGGTAAAACGAATGGTATCACCAATCATGTATCGCCAACAACCTGCGCAGGTAGTGATGAGTAAGGCATAATCGATTCCTTCTTTTACATGCTCTAAGGTTAACACCTCGGCGCCTTCGAGCGGCATGCCGTCTTGATCGAAGTTTTTATCGTTGAAAGGAATAAATTCGAAGAAGATCCCATTATTTAAAACCAATTCCATGGCACCATGAACTTCGCTGCTTTGGTATGCAATGAAACCTTCGGATGCCAGGTAAGTTTCGATGTAAATCAATGGACGCGACATCAGTTTTTCGAAACTCTTTTTATACGGTTCGAAATACACACCACCATGCACATAAATGCTCAAGTTGGGCCAGATATCATGAATTGTAGAAACTTGATAATACTCAATAATGCGTTCAATGACAATCTGAATCCAAGCCGGAACACCCACTACAATGCCGATGTCCCAATCTTTTGCGGCAAGAACAATTTCTTCGAGCTTCGCTTCCCAATCGCGTTCCATCGCAATGCGTTTCCCGGGCTTATAATGTGCTTGAAACCAAAACGGAATTTGTGTTCCGTTGATGCCACTTAAATCACCTTCATAATAACTCGATTTCCATTGAAGATCGGTGGATCCTCCAAGCATGAAAATTCCTTTTTCGAATAATTCTGGTGGTAAATCGTAATAGGCAAGAGATAGAATTTGACGAACACTTGTTCTCCGCATGCTGCGAATCATGGCTTGTGTTACGGGAATTTTTTTACTCGGAGCTCCGGATGTTCCTGAACTCAAAGCAAAATATTGCACTTTGCCCGGCCATGCTACATCTTCTTCCCCTTCGAGCGCACGATGCCACCAGGAATCATGTATTGTATCGTAATGGAATAGCGGAACATTCTTACGAAACAATTCATAGGGATTGTCCGCTCGTAAAATCTCATCAAATTCATAAGCACGACCTAGAGCCGTGTTTTGAGCTTTGCGGATAAGTTTCAAGAATGTTTTTTCCTGCTTTTTTTCCGGACTTTGACGGCGACGCACCCTGCGAAGAGTTTTCTGCAGAGTAAGTGCGCGTTTTATAGCTTTTCCTACTAATGCCATATTCAATTCGATTCTTAGCTCATGCGGAGCATTATTAATTCTTTTTCGGTTAGGAAACGAAATTTCCCACGAGGCAAATCTTTTTTGGTTAGTCCAGCAAAGAAGGTGCGGTCGAGTTTCACCACTTCGTATCCAAGGTGTTCAAAAATACGACGTACAATTCTATTTTTCCCAGAGTGAATTGCAATTCCCACTTCCGATTTATCGGCGCCTTCTCCAACATAAGCAATCTCATCCACTTCGGCCAATCCATCTTCCAGTGTTAATCCATCCAAAATCCGCTTCATGTCGACTGCTTTCAGATTCTTATCCAATGTTACTTGATAAATCTTCTTTACTTCATAACTCGGATGGGTAAGTTTCTTAGCTAAATCTCCATCATTGGTCATTAAAAGCAAACCTGTTGTGGTTCTATCTAAACGACCAACTGGGTAAAGACGTTCTTTACATGCACTTTTCACAAGTTCCATCACTGTCTTTCTGCCCTCAGGATCGTTTGCTGTTGTGATGGTATCTTTGGGTTTATTTAAAAGTAAGTAACGTTTTACTTCTTTGTTCAGCGTTTCATCTCCGTATTGAATTTTATCATCCGGACTCACACGTGTTCCCAACTCGGTCACAATTTTCCCATTCACCTTTATTACACCACTTTTAATCATGTCGTCTGCTTCTCTACGAGAGCAAATTCCTGCATTGGAGATGTATTTATTCAATCGTATTTTCCCGTCTTTGTCTTCC
>JBIPLZ010000421.1:0-94700 GCA_044369395.1 Flavobacteriales bacterium
CTGCTGGTAGCAAAAAACACGTCGTGTGTTTATGGAACTTTCATTTAGTTTTAAAAGAAAGAGAAGTAATTCAAGCGTTTTATAACGCAATTATGGAAGGTCAAAAGAACGGAGTGTTTTATATCATTTTAAGCTGCATGACTGAAATTCCTAAAGAGCTTCAAAAAGTAATGGTAATGCACCAGCATGAATTTCCAAGTGATATAGAACTTAGAGTAATTGCTAACAACCTAAGGGGTCTTGATAGAGAAACTTCTTTAGACTCTACTTTGTTAAATGCAACTAAAGGTTTAACTCGCAGAGAATCTGAAAACGCTTTTGCTTTATCTATTGCAAAGACTGGTGTGTTAGATGCACCAACTATTTTAACTTATAAAGGTGAAAGCATTCGTAAAAGTGGTTTCTTAGATTTTTATGAGGGGAATGCTTCTTTTGAAAACATCTGCGGTTTAAATCAACTTAAATGGTTTTCAACTAAAGTTTTAACTTCTAAGTCTAACGTTAACATTCTTCCTAAAGGTCTTATTCTTTTAGGACCTCCTGGTACTGGCAAGTCTCAGTTTGCAAAAGCTTTGGGTACGCATGTAAAACGACCTACGCTATTGTGTGACCTTTCTAAGATCTATAGTAAAATGGTCGGGGAGACTGAAGCCAATCTTCGAGAAGTTATTTCTGTAGCAGAGTCTATCGGACCCTGCATTCTTTTTATTGATGAAATTGAAAAAGCACTTGGCGGGGTTAACTCTGATGGAGATAGTGGAGTAAGCAAACGAGTGTTTGGTAAGTTGCTTACATGGCTATCTGATAAAACCGCAGACGTATTTGTAATAGGTACTTGTAATAACGTAACTGCACTTCCTCCTGAGTTTTCACGTGCTGGAAGATTTGATGGATTGTTCTTTATTGACCTTCCCGCAAAAACTGAGCGGGAAAAGTTATGGTCTTATTATATGGGTAAGTATTCTATTTCAAACACAAGTGCTGTTCCTATTGAAGATGCGGGATGGACAGGTGCAGAGATTGAAGAGTGTTGCAAGAAAAGTTGTCAGCTTGAGATAGATTTGAAAGAAGCTAGTAAGTACATCATTCCAGTTGCTAGAAGCCGTAGAGAAGATATTGAAAAGCTTAGAGAATGGAGCAAGTCGCGGTGCATGTCTGCCAATTACCCAGGGCAGTATTTAGGACATGCCACACAAACAGTAGCTACAGACGCGCCGACTCGCAGAACTGTAGATGCAAAGGTAAAAAACTAATGAGTAGTTCCGAATCATTTAAAAACATTGTTGCAGGTGTAGAGTGCGAAATTCCAGATATAAGCATTGCAATGGGAAAAGAAGGAACTTTTGTAATAGCTCTTCACGTTACAGAAACTAAAAAGAAAACTAAAAACCTTTTAGTCCTAACTCCCGAAAATGCTATTGAAGTAATGGAAACACTTTCAATTGTAACTAAAAAGCTTACCGCTTTAAAACCTCTCTCTAATCGTTTAAAAGGAGATCAATCGTCATGGAACTAAACAAAAATCTATATGGACAAAATTTAGAATCTCAAGTTATTGGATGCTCATTAAGCGTTCATTGGTGGGGCATTAACAAGCAAGCGGGTGTAGAAATTCTTTCTAGCGTTGCAGATACTTTTGGTGCTAATCGTAAGTTTCTTAAAATTGAAAAAAAGTTAATTAATATTAAAAATATTTATTACAAAAATCTTTGTGAAACAAAAGGAAGCATTGTTCAGTTTTGGAAACAGTTAACTCTTCCTTACGTAGAAAGCGGAGTACGTCTTATTAAAAAAGATCTTGTAGAGACTTTTGAAAAGAAGATGGAAACGTTTAAGTTAGATTTAAGAGACAGGGTTACAGATCTTAGTAATAACTATGAACAGTTAAAGCAAGAGTCTCAAACAGCATTGCAAGGACTTTTTAACGCGGGTGATTACCCTGACAGTTTAGCTGGAATGTTTTCTTTTCACTGGGATTATCCAAACCTCAACCCTCCTGAGTATTTGCTGCTGCACAATCCTGCATTGTACAGAAGGCAACAAGAAGAGGTTCGAGCTAAGTTTGAAAAAGCCGTAGTAAAAGCAGAACAAGCTTTTGGTGGAGAGTTGCAAAATCTAGTAACTCGTTTAGCAGAACGTATGTCACCTAATGAAGATGGCAGTCGAAAAGTCTTTAGAGACTCAACAGTAACTGAAAACTTTAAAGATTTCTTTCAAAGGTTCAAAACAATTTCTGTAAGTAATAGTTCTGATTTACAAGAGATTGTAGATAAAGCTGAAAAAGTTATTTCTGGTGTAGAGCCTTCTTACTTAAAGTCAGACGCAATTGCTCGTCAAGATCTTGCAAATCAAATGCTTGAAGTTAGCAAGTTATTAGAAGAAAAGATTGGTGTGCAAGCTAGAAGAGTTATTGAATCTCCAGTTGGCTCAGGGGTAGGTGCAGCATGATCCATCTTTTTGTGACCGACAAAGGTAACATTCGTTACGTCTATAACGAAAAAGTAAACATGGGTTCTGCTGGTGAAATGAAAATAGAAAGGTTTGCTAGTGTAGAACCTTCTGCTCAAGATTCCTCAAGATGGGAAGTATCCATCTTGGGAGATGCAGAAGCTTTTAAAAACAAAACATTTAAACAACGTTCCGATGCTTTAGAGGCGGAGGAGCTTGAAGTAGTAAGGAGACTACGAAATGAATAGTTTTAATAATGAAGAAAAGATTTTACGTTTTTTTGGGGATCTATTTAAAGAGAATCACGAAAAAATTGATCACGCTGTTGATATGAAAGTGCAAGACTTGTTAATGGACGTTACTGGAAAAGCAGACGACAAAGTTGAGAAATTAAAAAAAGAACTTTCTAGTTACGTTGAAGAATTAAAGTTGGAACTTAAAAACGCTAAAGAAAAATTGCAATCAGATTTAATTGCACAAACTTTAGAACAAACTAAAAGGAACAAGTTATGGTTTTGGACCAAATAGGATCGGCTTCTGGAGATGTATTCTTGGGTATTGCATTAACAATAGTTGAAGTTATTGCAGAGTATATTGCAGAAACAATTATATTTTTAATTGAAAGGATGTTTTCCTAATGACTGTTTATGAAAATTTAAAAATGTTTCACGTTTACTTTAATAAATTTAACTCTCAAACAAAGTGTTTAGAAAAGCACGGCTTTTACTTTGTTGCTTCTTGTAAAGAAGAAGCTTTAAAGGATTTTGCAGAATACGCTCAATCAAAACTTGGAGAAAGTTTAAAGAGCGAAGACATTACTGTTGAAGAACAGGTAATGGATGATGACATTAAGATATCTAAAAAAGCAAACCAGGTAACAATATCATGCTCTTAACTATATCAGAAGTTGCTGAAGAGCTTAAAATTAGCACACGATCTGTTAAACGATTGCTACGGAACGGCGAAATACCCTACCTGAAAATTTCTCACAAGTGCGTCAGGATTGACGAAAGCACTTTCAGAAAGTGGGTACTTAAATGTCAAGTAAACCTTCAGAAACCGAAAAAGGGCACTTCCTCAGAATTAGTTTTAAAGACTGGTTCACTACTGATGAAGCAAAAGAAGTCTTAAGGACTGCGGGTAAAACCGGCCTTCCTACTTTTCACATCACGGGAAATCCTTTAAATCGTAAATCTGGAATTCTTATTCCTTTTGACGATGGAGATTCTGAATACAAAAGAATCTTTGACGATTCTACATGGTTTTTAATTTGTGCTAAAGCAGCTAAAAACCATTTTAATCACGGATTGATTTGGTTAACAAATGAATAAGAGGTTTTTATGGCAGAAGAAATGGAATCAATAGAAGAATACTCTGAAAGAATACTTGAAGAGATTCGTTTAGAAGTTCAAGCTCAAGTAATTGTTTGCATGTTAATTGCTATTAATGAACATGAAAAAGGAGCAATGTCACAAGCAAATACAAAGTTTGGAGGTGTGATTCTTATTTCTGGAAACTCTCTTGCAGGTGCAAAATACAGAGAAGTTAGCAATCAATCCTTTGACAAAGATAGCTATATAATCTTTCCGGTGTTTGCTTCTAATTTAGAAAATGTAGTTACAAAACTTTACGGAAAACACAAAGTTGAATTTCCAGAAATCTCAACTGAGTATGTAAATGTTTTCATTTTTTATCGTGGTGGTCTTGTAGTTAAAAAACTTAAGTATTCAGAGCCAGACATTAGTAGTGAATCGTTTGCTAAGTTAACAGAGATGATAGGTAACAAAATAGCAAGTTTGCAAGAAGGCGGGGAATTAAATTCTTTATTACAAAAACTAAGCAAGGATTAAAAATGAGAATTACAAACAAGTACAACCTTCCCTTGTCTTTAGTACAAGCAGTATCTAATGATCCTTACACCAAAGGCAATTCAGATATCTCAGTAACTCAGCTTTGGAAATCACCACGGATAGTTGTATTAGAAAAAGAACATGCAGATAAACTAGAGCGTGATGTTGTAGATTCTTTGTGGTCGCTTTTAGGTAGAGGTGTGCATGATGTTCTTTGTCGTGCAGATTCTGACACCATGACAGAAGTTAGAATGAGTTTTGAAATGGAAGACTGGAAAATATCTGGTCAGTTTGACAGATACATTCCGCAAGAGTGCCGTCTTCAAGATTACAAAGTTACAAGTGCGTGGAGTTTACTTTACGATTCTAAAAATGAAGACTGGGAGAACCAGCTTAACACCTACGCTTATATGCTTAGGGTTAACGGGTATGAGGTAAACAACCTTGAGATTGTTGCAATTCTCAGAGACTGGAAACAAAACGAAGCTCTTAGAAGTCAAGACTACCCAAGTGCTCCGGTAATTGTTGTACCAATTAAACTCTGGACTAATGAAGAATGTAAAGAAAAAATTAAAGCTCAAGTGTTAAAACACAAAGCAGCTTTAACTCAACTTCCACTTTGCTCAGAGAAAGATCAATGGACACAACCAGGTAAGTGGGCAGTTATGAAAACTGGGGGTAAGAGGGCTGTTAGACTATACGATTCTCATGCAGAAGCTTTGGTTCATTTAGCTGAAGCTAATGATTCTAAGCTTTCAATTGTTGAGCGTAAGGGTGTTAAGACTAGGTGTGAGCAATATTGTTCAGTGAAGAACTTTTGTGATCAATACAGAATGGAGTCTACTAATGCGACTGATGATCTGGAATAACAGGCCAAAGCTTATTAAACAAAACGGCAGCTACGGAACAGGGACTGTAATAGTTTTAGCAGAATCTTTACCGTCTGCCGTAGCTATGGTGTCTAATCCAAAGCTAAGTGGTATACCGGAAGATTTAGTTTCTAGAAAAGAAATCATAAATCTTCCAGATGTTAACAGCATAATAATGTCAAAAGACTTAGGGGTTTGGGCATTCCCTTCACAAGATACAGAAGTAAATCAATAGTTGTATTGCTATTACGCATAGCTAATTAATCGCACACCAAAGCGTTGCTTTGGATTTTATGCTGGGACTTCCTCAGCAGTTTTCATGGAGGATGGTTTATGTTTTCGTTTCTTGTTGCCACCACTGTGGCTATTTCTTCGGTGTCGGTAGATGGAATCTTTGGTAAGAAATCTTGCCAAAGCGGTTCTTGTTCTGCTCCTGTTGCTGAAAAGCCACTCGTAGTAGAAAAGAAAGTTGAAGCTAAGAACTGCACAAGTTCTTGCTCAGAGAAATCAAAAAAGCACTTTAAGCATTTTGCATTTCGTAAAGGTTGCAAAAGCTAAAAAAGTTCTGTTTTGATTATTGGTTCGTTGTTGTTGGGAGAGGAGAGATGAAAGTCTCTCCTCTCTTTTTTTGTAAAGAGGTTTTAGCAAATTCTACCTCTTTGTTTTTATTCACTTTTAGGAAAGGATTACAATGCCAAGCATTTACGCGGATCAAACGCAAGTGTGCGAAGAACCAGTAGATAATAAAAAACTTCAATGTGCTCTTTGCAAAAGATTTGAATCTGAATGCAAACATCATTGGTATTCTATCAGATACAAAGAACCTACTAAAGAAGCAATTGCATTGTGTGATTATTGTTTTATACACGAAAACAATTACAAAACAGAAAATTTAAATATCGAAGACAATGATGATGATGATGATGATGATGAGATGAATGATGACAGTGATGACAATATGCCTGTTTATCAAGTACGAGATATGAACCACGGACGAAACGAAGAATATAAAGATTTTTTCATTCGCAACAAAATTGAATCTTCTACTTTTGAATTTAATACCTCTAAACGTTTAGTTGGCTGTGAAATTGAAGTTGACGGTTTAAGAAGACCTGTAAATGAAAATATACTCTGTACTAAAATTGGAAGATATGTTGCTTACAATAATGCAGTTCTTTGGGATGCCGGAGCTGTTGCTGTTTATGACGGAAGCCTACAAAGTGGCGGATTTGAGATTTGTACTTTCCCTGCAAACGGTGATGCGTTTATTAATCAAATAACTTCTATTACAGAAGCAATAAATAATCAAAGACCTATTATTAGTTCTAATTGTGGCTTGCATATTCATGTAGATGCTACTGATTACACCGCTAAAGACGTTACTAACTTTATGAAACTGTACTGTTTAATTGAACATGCAATCTTTTCAACATTACCGCCAAGCCGTAAAGACAATCGTTATTGTGCTAAAATTACAGAAGACAAAAATAACTTAAACTTTTTATTTACTAAAGGTGTTAAATCTTCTCACGTTGCAATGCGTACTGCTTACGATTGCATAATTAATAACAAAAGTAATTTAGAATATTTAAAAAGATGTAAGAAACCAGATTCTCGTTACAAAGCTGTAAATCTTTCAAGCTGGTTCTATCAAGGAACAATTGAGTTCCGAATGTTTTCTGGAACTACTTCAGCGGAAAAAATAATTACATGGTGTAATTTTTGGTCTAACCTTCTTACGTTAGTTAAAACAACTTTAAACACTCCTAAAAAGATACACGACTTTTTTGATTTTAGTGCTCCTTGTGAACACTCAGGGATTCCTATGCGACTTACTAATTTTGAGATAAACGCAGAGTTTAGTTGGAAGTGTTTAATGAAAGTCTGTAGCTCAGATGCTCAAAGAGCTTGGTTTACCAAACGAAAACTTAAATTTAAATAACCCTTAATTTCAAAAGGATATTATTATGTGTGGAATATTTGGATGGCAAGTTGAAGGAAATAATTTAAATACCTCACGTAGGTTTTCTATCTTTGCTTCTGTTTTAATGGCAGGCAATGATACTCGCGGTGGACATAGCTGGGGCTATGCAGGGCGACGTAAACCAAAACATTCACGAACCAAAAAACTTACAATTAAAAAAGGCCTTGGTAATATTGTTACCGGTGTTAGCCCAATTATAATTACTAATTTTAATTACATGATGGGTCATACCCGGTATGCAAGTCACGGGGCTAAGACAATTGAAAATGCTCATCCATTTAGAATCAAAAATATTATAGGTTCGCACAATGGAATTGTTTCTAATCACAAAAGTCTTAACGAAAAGTACAAGCGGAACTTTGAAGTAGACTCTATGCACATCTTTGAGCACATTGCTAATGGCATTGATGTTAATGACATTGAAGCCTACGGAGCTATTGAGTACATCAAAAAAGAAAACCCTGAGATTATTAACCTATGCTGTTTTAATGGTGGTGAGCTTGCAGCTTATCGCTTTAAAGGACACAAAGGAATATTTTGGAGCTCTTCTGAAGTTCACGTTAAAGAAGCTTTAAAATTATCTGGATTAAAAGCAACGCAATTAATCATAGAAGAAAACAAAGTTTACACCGTTCACGATAACGAAGTATATCAAACAAAAGAAAAGCTTAACTTTAAAGATTACAGCAGTACCCTAAAGTGGAACTCTACCGCTACAAAACAAAACGGGTATAAATCTTCTTATGGATCTACTTTTAAAGATGATGACATGGAAGATTATGACAGCTCTTTTTATGGCTCTTCTACGTATCAACGAACTTCTTTAAACACAAGTATGCACACTTCTATTGATACAAAAGAAAAAATTTACACCAACGTTAAAGAACTTGAAGAGCAAGAAAGACTAGAAGCTTTGTCAGGACAAAAGCTACTGTTTAATACTAAGTTTGATGTACACAAAGGTGTGTAAGAGCGTGATAATTCTTTTGATTTTAGCCCACGCAAAAGCCCACGCAAAGGCTTTTGAAATCTTAAACCCCTATTTTTATAGGGGTTTATTGATTTGGCTTTAGGATTTCTAATCCGTCGGTCACTGGTTCGAATCCAGTCAGGGGCACTTCCTCTCATTTCTTCTTTTATCCTACCCGTCTATCTTAAAACCCAAATCATTTCCTTGGGTTACTCTATAAAAACCCTGTTATTTTAATGGTTACGGTAAGAAGTATTCCTCAAGTAAGATCGAAACTTGTTATTGTTTTAAGGTTTTACTTGTTTTTTTGTTTCTTTTCTAGCCTGCAAAAAACGTCAAAAAAGTACAAATGAAGGACATTTAGCCCACGCAAAAGCCCACGCAAAAGCCCACGCAAACTTAAATCTCTATATTGGTAATAGAGATTTAAAAGGAGAAGAGTCGTGGCCCACGTAGAAAGAATTCAAAGAGTCTATTACCTCTTAGGTAATAAACGAGTTAACTCTGGTACTCCAGAAGCAAAAAAAGTTTTAGAAACTTCTAAAGATTATTACGCTGTATTAAAAACCTTAGAAGGAAAACGAGTAAGAGTTTGTTTGAAAGGTATAACTACAAAAGCACAAGCTGAAGAAGCTCTTAAGAATCTTCTTAAAGAATTAAAAAAAGAAGATAAAAGACTAAGCGATCTGTCTGACACTGAACTGGATATCTTGTTAAAAAGTTATCATTCTAAACTGATTAACAAAGGACTGGCAATTCAAACAATAACTGATGAGATGTCAAAAGTGCGGGAGATGTTGCTTGAGACTCTATATGTTATTCGTCTTGAAGACATAGATATTTCAAAAATTCAAGAAGAATTACAAAAAAAAGTTACCCGCCAAAAAGGACGAAAACAAAAACCCCTGTCGGCCAGAACCAAAAACTTCTACATCGGGGCTTTAATACGGTTTGGGAAATGGTTGAAGCTTGAAAAGCACTGGAAGAAAAATCTGTTTAAAAAACTAGAGCTGTTTCGTGGAGCAAAAAAGAAAGTGCGGAGGTACATGACCTCTGAAGAATTAAAAGCGATTGTGCAGGCTGCAAAGACTCGGGGTAGAAACGCAGAAGAACGTAAGCAAGGAGAAGAAAGAGCTTTGTTTTACCTCTTTCTTTTTTACACCTTAACCCGTGCAGAGTCTTCTCGGAGTGTTACCGTAGGCCAGCTTAACTTCCGTAAGAATCCACCAGAGCTTGTTTTAAGAGGAGATCAAGTTAAAAACAAAAAAACTGTAACCAAGGTTTTGCACCCTAGATTAGTGATTGAGCTTCAACGTTGGATTGCAGCTAAGAAGCTAAAAGCAGAGGATACTGTTTTTACTACGATTACTAAGTGGGTAGTTACGCAATTTAACAGGGACTTGAAAGCTGCGGGTATTCCAAAAAACCTTCCTGATGGTACTAGCTTAGATATCCATTCTTTTAAAACGTCTGCCATTTCAATCCTGCATGATGCAGGTGTTCCCCTTAAAGTTATTCAAGAATTGGCAGAGCATTCAAACCCTCAGACAACTATGAATCATTATGTAAAAGCAAACAAGGTTACGCTTGCTCAGGCATTTCTCCATCTTCCAGAACTTGATTAGCTTTTAGATCTTTGGCTTCTTCCCGTGCAATACGCTTCTCTTCATCTTTCCGTTTCCTAGTCGCTTGATAACTAACCCTACGGTTCTCTGTCCACGGTCTTTTAATGTACATGTTGCGTTCTAATTCGCATAAAGATTGATAAATGTTTTTCCATTCTTGAGGGCAAGTTTCTTTTGGTTGTTGTTTTTTATTTATTGGTGGTGGCGGGGGAGTACGCATGTGTTGAAAAGAATGAGCTTTAATTATCTTTGCTGTTTTCTTTTGCATAACATCTCTTGCACATAATCTAAAAGTACCAGGCTTTATTGTTGCTTTGTCTCTTCTTACTCTAGCTACTGTTTCTCTTCCTTTAGGGTCTTTAAAAAAAATGGTCCAATAAAACCATTGCATCTTTTCTTTTTGATACCATGCTGAGAAGTGTGTGTCTTTTTCTATTAAAAACAAAGCTCCAGTCATCAAGTCTTGAACTTGAGTTCCAGAGCTAATAAATACAGTTGCTGTGTAAATTTCTTTACTACGCTTTGCCTTGCGATCCATTGATAGCCTGCCTTAAACCAAACGCAGCTAGTGCGCCCATGAGGGATTGAAACGCTAGTTCTACATGACCTTCAGAAAATTGGTAAAGAGCAAGACCTATAAGACCTGCTGCTGCTAAATACGTTT
This sequence comes from Flavobacteriales bacterium, assembly GCA_044369395.1. Taxonomy (GTDB): domain Bacteria; phylum Bacteroidota; class Bacteroidia; order M30B66; family M30B66; genus CALQRR01. The sequence continues at coordinate 10,411 of JBIPLZ010000421.1, forward strand.
TGTATCCATTAAGCATTTCCATAATACTATCCTTTCTTTTCGGTTGGGGTGTTAAGAGCATTAAGGATTTGAGATAGCTTCTCCTTCTTTCGATTCTCCGCAGTGACCATTTCGAGTATCGCATCGTAGTGATCCTTTGGTTCTTGGGGAACAGGAACAACATCTACGGGTACTACTACTGCTTCTACCGATGGAGTTAAAGGTGAAGATTGTTTTTTAATCTTATCGCCAAACTTGCTGTAAGCTATCCAGCCTAAAACAAATCCAGCACCAGCGTATGCAAGTTGAGCCATGTCAAACATAATTAGTTTCCTTGTTTATTTGAGGGAGTTAAAAATAATACCACCGCCAATAGAAACAACAGTAGTGCGGGTATGTACTCAGAGAATACGGGCAGTGCAATAGTTTTTCTTCTGTCTATATCTTGTGCAGGGGTGTAGTTGGGATCTGCTTTTCTAAGAGCAGTTGCAAGCCCAGCAGCACCATCTTCGTAGTCATCTTGTCGGTGTAATACTTTTCCCGTTGGGGATTGTAAGTAGATGGTAGGAGAACCTTCTGTATAGAACCCTGCTTTTACTGCCCAGTTGCTAGGTTCATAATCTTGAATAAGGTATTTCTCTGATAACCCAGAGAGTAATGGATTGTTCTCTAAGTCAGACCGTACTTTCTTGCGTAGGTCTGCTGGCCCAATAATTGTAAGTCGTAACAAGTGCTTGTCATTAGGAAGGCTTTTGTCTGCTAGAGCTTGCAAAGCTTCTGCTTCGGTAGCGTTAAGTCCGTTGATAACATACCGCTCTTTACCTATATGGGAACGGTCTACACCAAAGTTCATAATCTCTGGCTTGCGGGGTTGAAGATTTGCAGGTAGAGGATGGGGTGGGGTATTTTCCCCACCCTTGAAAGTGTCCGTTACTGGGTCGTAGGGATGATATTCATTAAGGTCAGTGTGGTAGTTGCCTACTTGCTTGCCGTTTACAATAAGAGCTATTTGAGTTTTGTCACTACTAACTTGAGTCCACTCAACTGAGGGACAGGAAACTCCCCCCCATACAGAAGGAACTCCCCCCTTTATATTAGTAGCTTCCCCCTTTGTGTCAGGAGCTTCCCCTATTAAGCCAAAAGCAATAAGTAATATCGTTGGGTACATAGTGGTTTCCTATCTAGTAGGCAAGGGTGGTGGTGGTGGTGATATCCAGATGAAAGTCCATCCGGAAGATCCGTCTGTCCATCTGTCCATAAACTCTTTGGTGTTCATCCAAATTAGCTCGCCAGGCTTTCCGTTGTTATCCCAAATAGCTGCGTAGTTGTCGTCAAGATGAGCAAGACAAACCATATGAGCTATGGAACCGGAGTAGCGTACTTTATCTCTACCCGAGTAAGTGATTGCAGGAAACCTCCCAGTGTCGAGGGCGGTCTTTAATATCTGAGGGTCTTTGCCTTCGTACTGAATATAGTTTGGTTTGGGAGTAACTTGAAACTCTTTGACATACTTTGCTAGTTGCTTGTCTACTTTTTCGGGCCAGCCACCTCCTGGCTCTTTGGCACACCAGTCTCGTAGCCCTCGCATAGATTCTAAGTTTGACCACCGTGCTGCCATTTCGATGCTACTCATTACACACATTCCCGCTCCGTCTTTTTTAGAACCAATGTTGGTAATGTGTTCGCTAAGAGGGAAGTCAATTTGTATTTCAGTTTTATTGTCAGGAGCAATTTTTCCACCTAAGCTTATAGTCTCAAATGGATCTACCTGTTCTTTTCGCCAAGGTAAAATAGGTTTAGGTTTAGCATCTGGTTTTGCTGGTAGTATTGGTCTAAGTATAGGGTTAGAGCTTTTATTAGGTTCTTGCTTAGGAAAAAAAGAACTTCCAAGAAATAAGATGGAAACAACTACAAGAATAAACTCAAGCATTGTTTTTAGGTTCGAGATGTTATTCATTACCGTCCTCGGTTAGAAGTGGCAAGTAAATAAAGAACCATACCACCGCCTATAATCATTGCCCCATCACGAAAGCCTCGCCAGTAGATTAGATCTACTATCATAGTGACAGGAGTAAATACGGAATCAATAAGTTCCATTTGAGGATTCCTTAAGATATTGTCTATACTTATAGTTTAAATTAAAAAGTGCTGTAATTCAAGCTCAAGCTAGTTTTTATAGTCAGGATCTATGTGCCATCCTTGGCAAGTAAAGCCTTTGTCTAATTGAAGATCAAATCTGCTAGCAAGAGCTTTGTAATTGTCTATGCTGTGAGAACAATGCCATATTATGCCAGGATATGGATACAAACGATCTTCTTTAAGAATTGGCAAATTAGCCATTTTACCATTAAAATATTTTTCAATAACGTTCCAAATTATCATTTCCGCAGCATGTCCTTGAGTGGATTGCATACGAAATTCGTTTAATATGTTTGGGTGATACCATGCTTTAGTGTCCATAAGAACAAATTCTGTTCGAATTGGAAAAGTAGTTAAACCTTCAGTACAAGCATATGAAGAAGTTTTTAACTTACTTTGAATCATTCCCGATATACACGGGTTAATCCAATTGTGAATGTCTACGCACATACGTTGAGATAGTTTAATTAAGTACGGCAGTTTTCTAAAGTATGCCCATTGAATACCTAAGTGAAACGCTACTAAGTCTCCCCCTGCATGGCCTAACCGTTGAGGGTTTGACCATACTGTTACGTCAGTATACTTAGTTGCTAACTGCATTAAATCATTATAATAAGTGCAAGTTTTTGATCTAGAAGAGCAATCGTCACTTATAAATATAGGAACAGGCCCATTGTGAAAACGGATTAGATTGATCTGTAATTCAATCAACTTAGGGTAATTAAAACATCCTATAACTACCCCAGTATTCATTAGTTACTCTACAAAAGGGGAATCAGCTTTGTAATCAGGGCAAGTTACACAAGACATAACATTTAAAGGAGCGTATTGACCTCGTACCGCTTGTCCGTGTTTTTCGCAAGAATGTATAAATTTTAAAGGGCAGTTACAAGAAGCACGTTGTTTAACAGGCCCTAAACTTATACAAGGCAAAGAGCGTGGGTTATTTGTAGGTAAAGGTAGATTAGTGTTTTGAGGAACTTGTCCTGACTCTTTGTTCCAAAGTTCTGCATGACGCGGAGAGTAGTAGTATAGCCAACACATACGGCAGTCTACACTTTTGTAAAACTTTCCGGTAGTTACACGGTTACAATTACAAGGTCGTTGATTCATAATCATAATATTATAACGAATTAGTAAGTTTACATGTAATACTTTCTATCCCCATTATGTCAGATAATTCAGGATCAGAAGGTACTAGTGTCATTTCTCGAAAGTAAAGATTTCCATCTTCTATTTCGTAACAATAATCAGAAGCTAAAAAACTAAAGTTAGGAACAATTCCTAAACAATCATCGTCAAAGTGTTCTTGAAGAGCAGTAGTTTTTTCTTTTCCTATGTAATAAAAAGGGTCTTGATAAGATGTTATAGTTTGAGACAAAGAATTATAACAATAAGAATAACCGCTACTCCACTCAAAGCTTTTAAAATAAAATGATGTAGGTGTTTTTTTTGTAGCAATTAAATATTGTAAGTTTTCAGAATTAACATGAGGAGCATCAAAATATGTTTTTTGTGAAGGAGTAGGTACAGCTTCTGTAGGTAACGGAAGATCTATTGGAATATCAAAAAACTCTTTTGGAATACATACACCTATGTTACTTAAGGTAAAATAAAATTTTCTTGTAGGACTAAAGTATGTAATAGATGTAGTTGGTTTATAAAAAGTGTAAGTTTTAAGAGCTGCACCAGTACCGTAATTATATGAACCTGTATACGCAGATACTGGTACTGTATAACGTTTATTAAATAGTTCTGGCCAAAGATCGCTTTCACCTTTAAATATAACACTCATTGCCAATGTAGCTGTAGTGGTGCAAGGTGCAGCCATGTTTTTAAGAGCGGTTCCACCTTGAGCTCTTATTCCGGTTTTTCGTTTAGTTACAGTAAAACCAGAAATATAAAACACTTTAGTTAAACAAGCAGCAGCAGCTCCTGTTTCATATTCATCAGCACCGCCTTGATTCCATTGTCCATAACTAATATTTGTTACTATAGCTGGCATTATGTTTTCCTAAAATTGTAAATGTTATAGTAAGTGGAATACCAGTAGTTGTAATAATAGTCTCCGTAATAATATCCTTGATTATCAAAGTAATAAATTGGATGAATAGACATTTCAGCAAAAGGTATTTTATTTAAAGGAAGCGTAAATTTTTCGTAAGGCCAATACGTGCTTTCATTAGTAAGACTGTATTTAGTAAAAGATTTATATTCTACAAATCTTGACGCGGGAAAATAATGATTCATTTCAAATGTAAATTTTTCAACGTCATCTAAAACTGGAACTGTTTCTGATAACAAAGCGTTATAACCTTGATTTGGATCATCATGATCATAATCTGGATCATAGTCTTTTACTACTGTTTTACCGTATGTTTCTGAGTTAGGATCAGAATCAAAAGTTATTATTTTTCCTTCTGTTCTAGGTTCAGTTGTCATGGGAGTAGGAGTTTTGCAAGTATAATAATTAATTTGTGCTTTCCAGTAAGGTACTCCACACGTTTCTGAAAAATCGTAATCTGGCTCTTCAACAGTTACACGCATTGTGTAACTTTCGTTTTCATCATCTATTACAGTTACGTCAAAATAATTAGTTGCTGTTTTAGATAGGCTTTCATATCGCCAAGGATCAAAAGGTAATACTGTGCTAGAGTATTCTTCAAATCCCAATGCTTTAATACATTGACCTAAAAAACGATTAGAGTATGTGTAATCTAAAAAAGGAGGTTCTGTTACATCTTCGGGGTCGTCTGAAATCCAAGCGTAAATATCTGTATCTCCATCCCATGTATACTCTTCTGTTTCTGCATCATATGTATAAGCTATTCTTTTATAATGATGACTACTACCATTAGGACTTATAGGATGAGAAGAATAAGTTTGAATCCAAGGATCATCTTCTTCTAAATTTGAATGTGTATCATAACGATTTGCGTGACCCCATTGTTTAGGAAGAGGTGGAATAGCTATGTTAATTGCTACGCTATCTACATAACGATTAACAGTCTTTTTATAATTAGCACCAGCTCTTGTTCCTGTGTAAGTAAAGTCAGGGGTTGATGGAAAGTAGTAATAAAAAGTTTGTGACGCTGCACCAGCACCAGGTCCAGTAAATGAAATTGCATTTCCATTTATAGCATTTTGATATGATGTTGCAAATTTTATCCACCCTGTCCATTCGTTATTGTTCATAATAGGAATAAGATAATAAGGAGTATTAAAAGAAAGACCGCCAGGTAATGCTGCAAGTTCTACTAAAGGATTAGGTGGTGGAGTTGTTTCATTAGGGTTAGCTTTAAACGGAATTTTTTCAAACACTATTTGTTTTCCTAAAACAAATAAACCTACATTGTCTTTATTAAAATCTTCTTCATAAAGACTACTAACACTAGGATAAAATTGTAATTTACCTGTTTTATCTTTTCCATGTAGTGTGTAACGAGTGTTATTTTGAAAAGGCCACTGAGTTGGTAATGGGCTGTTAATTGCAAAACGATAGGGTGGAATCCCGCCTGTTGCTTGAAATACTGCTTTAAAAGTTCGGTGAGGTTTAATAGTAACTGTAGAAGGGCCTGTTAATTGTAAAGGCATATTTAAGGGTTCTTGAACAAACGAAGGATGAGCTGTTGTTAAAACAAAATCTTTGGTTGCAGTTTCTTCGGTGTCGGGGTTGTAAACTTGCACAGTAAAAGAGTAGCTAACTGATTTTTCTCCTGTTTCAGAAAGAGAAAAATACCCGTTAGGATTTATAATGCAACCACCAGAAGCGTTTACAAGGCTCCATTCAAGGTTGTAGTTGTATTGATTACATTCAAATAAAAAGTTATAAATTTGATTTCGATAACCTATTAATAAATCTTCTTGTTCTGTAGTTATTTCTAAAGCGGGATCTTCTACCGGAACATAATCTAAAGTTGTTTTATTTCCAAAATGATCCCAACCTTCTCTAGATGCTTGATCTGAAGATTCTGGAAAGTACGATTCTGCATAAAGACTTCCATACGCATAAACATTATTATAAGTATAAATCCAATCAACAAGTCTTTTAAAATATAAACTTTCTTCTGGGTTATTTTTTTTCATCCATTCGGGTGTAAGTAAAAATTTTTTATCAATAATTTCTGCATCTACTTTAGAAGCTCCAGGAGATCCGCGATCATAAACAGGAAGATCAGTTATTGCACTTAAGTCTTTGCATTCTTTATCTACATCTACGCAATAATTTTCTCCTAATTTAAAAGCACTATCTGTAGAAATAGATGCCATATTAATGCCAATACCTGTCATAATATTTTTCTTAGCCATTAAATATTCCTATGAAGAAAAATGAGTGCAAGGTTCTACCCAATAATAATCTTCTGGACTACACGGGTTAACAGGAGGAATTTCTGGGAACTCAGGAGAAAGCCGAACAGTTTCTGTTGCCGTTTGACATCCACCAGAAACAGTATTAGGTTCTACACAATACATTTCACCCATTAATGAAAAAGAACCATAATACCCATAACCATAACCTCTAAAAAATTGTAATCCCGCAGAAGAAGAAAGATCAAAATAAAACACATCTGTTTCTGATGTAGGTGTCATACAGCCAGTACCACAAGATTCGGGAACTTCTTGTTTTACTAAAGCACTAGTATCTACAAAAGTTACAGATGTTCCAAAACCACCAATATCAGAAATGTTTAATTTTTTTAAATTACTATAGCCGTAATTAAAATAACCTCCATAACTCCAAGGACTATAACCGCTAGATAAATTGTTTCCAGTAAGTTCTTGTTTTCTTGCTGTATAACCCATGTCTGCAACAATCACGTCACAATCTAAAAAGCTTCCATCTCCACCAATATTATTATAAGGCCATCCATACGGATTATAATAATTGTAATAACCGTTATACCAATAAAGCCCTGACACTCTTCCCCAAATTGGCAAGGTTACATCATAATAAGATTTTGTAAATCCACTATTAAATCCGTAACCCCAATAAGAATTTCCACCATTAGTATAAGCTCCATCAACCATTACAATATACCAATTAAAATTTAGTGTTGAGTAATTCGGAGTACAAGTATAACCAGTTTCTGGGGAACCAGAAGCAGTGTAACTTGTTACATACTTATATTCATGTGGTATAGCGTGACTGTTATATTTAGCTCTTGATAATGCAGATTCATACGCAGCATCAGAAGCTGCTCTACTTGCATCATACGCATCGTAATAAGCAAGTCCTGTCATTACAGAATATTCAGGTTCAACTTTTTTTAAGTTTGTTCCACAACTAGAAATATATCCGTTTTCAAGTGTAATAGGAGTGCAAAGATCTGTGCCTCCCATAACAATTGAAGTAATGCCGTACATGTAATTACACATTCCTGCCATGTTAGAACCAGTAGGAATGTAATCATAATCATATACTTGATTACCATATACATGAACATAGCCGGGAAGATATTGAGGGTATGTATTGTTGTTGTTTTCATCTGTTACTTCTCGTTGGTAGTTATAAATTGCAGCGGTTATTTCTGGATAATCTAAAGAAGAAATAGATAGGTTGTTGTAATAATTGTAATAATTAAAAGATGTACCTGCACTTCGTAATTGATCTTCTCCTTTATTTGGATCGAAAAGAAAAGCTGCTTTTGGAATGTAAGGTATAGTAGGAGTAAGAGTATTTTGGCAGTCATAGATATCTTCTGGAAAATCTAATCGTTCATCTATTTCACCAGAAGTTAAAAAGCTTGGTGGGAAGTAATAATACCAATCGTTAAATTCTCCTTTTAAATACTCGCATTGAAAATATTCTGTTTGTTCTGCAACTGTTTGTAACATGGTTGTTGCACGAGGAAGTATTGTTGGTTTAGTTGTAGCATTTTCGTAATCGGGTAAATATATTTTGGTCGGTGGTGTTGGTGGATCTGTTACCGTTAAGGGTGGTACTTCTAGTAATTTTGATTCTGAAACCATAATTATAGAAGGATCAAACTCTTGAAAATAATATTTTGGATAATTACTGTCTCTAAATTCTTCTGGATCTGGAGGGTCTGTTGAAAATATTCTTACTTTAGGTTCTGTTAAATTTGGAGGATAAACTAAACCTTCACTTGGTCTAACACCACTAAAAAAATAAGGGATATAAGCAGCTTTAAATTTTAAATTTAAATACCTTTGTTTGCCAGAATACCAATTGTAATAGTAATTGCTATATTCATTACATTCAGAAAGTACTAGTTCGTCGCCACCTTCGACTGCTGGATATACTTCATATTTTACAGAATCATATCCATACGAATAACAAAAATTTCCAAGGTAACTATAATTAGACCTACCTTGTTCTTTAGCTGTTGCTTCAATAGACCCATAATAAGTAGAAAGAAGATATCCCGGTTCGGTAACGTACTCTCTATTAACTTGTTCTAATGGAAATTCTTCTTGCTCATCATCTGTAATTCGAGTCCAGTAAGGAACACCTAAATTAATAGGAAGATTAACAGCTTTTATTTTGTATACAGCTTTAGTGTATTTAGAGCTTACAGTTCCTATTTGTTTGTAAGGAGTGTATAAAGGTCTACCGCACGGATTATTAGATGGAGTGCAAAAATAAGCTGTGTACATTGCTTGGTACGCTGCGCCATCTATTCCAAAACGAGGCCAGCTTACGCTTGTGCTGTTTACACTTAGTAACTCCATTACACCGTAAGTTGTAGTTCCATCATCAAGGTCAACTTCGTTAACGGGGGTTCCACAAGCATAAGCTACTGCACCAGGAACATTAGGGTTAATTTCCCAAGTTCCGTTTGAGTATGGGCCGTAGCCGTTAAACCCCCACATATAGTTATAACCATAGTAATAATAATAACTATAACATTCTGCATTAGCTGTAGGGGAACCTATGTTTCCGTAGTAATACCAACTATAATCATTTGATGCTAATCTTATATATGAATTATAAAAGCCCCAATAATTATAATAGTACCAATTCCACCCTGCTAACAAAGGTGTTAAAGAATATATAAAATTACCATTGCCGTCATCTGATGCGTATACCCACGGGTTTTCCCAATCTGGTTCTTCGTCAGCAGCCCTTGCTGGAATTTCTGCTTGAAGTACATGGCTAACTCCATTGCAATCGGTATACCGTAATTCTGGTACAGCAGCTACTTCACCTATAGTAGCCCAATAAACAGTTATGTAGGAAAAAGAATCAACTCCAGATCCAAAACTGTTTATAGCTGTTTCTCTTTCCTCTTCTGTTGTTTGTCTCCAATTAGGTATACCTGCGTCCATAACATTGTGATACACCGATTGAGGGCGACCACTAACACAAAACCAATTAGAAGTTCCTTCTAACGGAGCATCTTTAACATAAGTAGCATAAGAGGTTTGTTTATGATAATAGTAATAATTGTTGTTAACATAATTGTAGTATCCATAGTAACCACTATAAACAGAGTCTAACCCATAGTTACTATTCCAACCGTACCATCCATTCCAATAACCATTAAAACTATTTGTAAATGTGTAATATTGTAAAATAGATCCCATATCTAAAGAATAATAATATGAGTCATTAAACAAGTAATTTTCTTTAGTAGTAAATGCAGACTTAGATCCAAAACTTGTTCCAGGCCCTAAATCGATTATTACTGAATGAGGACCGTGAGCTTCGTCATCAGAATGAATACACTCTGTAGATGCTCCTTCTAAATAACAAAGTACAATAGAAATTCCTGTTTTAGAATACGTATAAATAACTAAAACATTATCTTCTCCTAAGGTTGCAGTTCCCGCCCAACACTTTCGAGAAATGTTTGCATGGGTATCATAAAAAACAGCGTAAGAAGAATCAGTGTTAGTTGTAGATGATACCCTTTTCTTAGGAATATCTGGATGATCTTTAAAAACATTTTCTGTTTTAGTGAGTGTTATTGGTTGATAAGGATTGTCAACAGAGTCTTCTATATAAGCTGTTCCAACAGAAGAAAATAAATTTTCCGTATTACCGCCATACTGTGGTCTTATATTTCTAGATAGTCCTTGATTGCCAGTAAAAAGAGAAAGGTCTGATCCGCTGTAATTTCTAGGATAAAAAAATACATCTAGTTTTTCTGGACCAGTATCCCAGTTAACAGGAAATTGATATTGAGCTTCAGACGGAGAACAGTTGCAGTCAGGATTGCTTACGGTAGTTACAGCAATAGGATTTGTTTTAGTAGGTAAACTAAACCTAGAATACTCTAAGTTTAATCCAGTAACTGCTTTTACGGTGTCTGCCATATAAAATACCTATATTTTAACCGCCTAAAGCAGTAACCCTTGCTTCTAAATCGGCTATTCGATCTTCTAAATCATTAGTTGTTGCTTGTGTTATTCTTCCGTAAGTATCTACAACAATAGTTGGGTTTATGTATGTTCCTGTTTTTACACCAGAAGAACTAAGCTGAATTGTTCCCGAAGATGTGATAGGCCCACCTTTAATTCCGTTTGAAGTATTAATAAGTGTTACACCTATAGCAGGTTCAACCTCTTCAAAAATAGGACAGACGTTAGTAATTACATCAATAAAATTAGAAGACGTTCCAGCAGCACTACTACCTGTGTTGTTAAACAACATGTAGTTGCCTTGTCCAAAGTACAACTTTACAACTGTGCCTAAAGAAACAACTTGATTGTTAACTTCTAATGCTGGACAACTGTCAGGTGATCCTGTCATACCACCAACACTTGCATTTAATTGATTAATATCACGGCATTGTAAAACGCTTTGATCTTTTGTATTGCTATCATTAATAACAGAACCGTTTGCTCCAGAAGTTGAACCTGAGCCAGATGCCTTTGGAATAGGTGCTATGTAAAAAAATTCTTGTCCTTTTCTGTCTATGTTTAAATCTTCAACAAGCTCTACCCAACCATAAGCATAAACATAAGAAGGACATGCCGAAGTACCACCCACTCCTGACCCGCTTCCACCAGAAAGACCTAATTCGCTTTCTATTCTTTGAATCGATACAATTTGAGCCCATATTGGAGGTCTAGCTATATTTTCAGATAAGTTAAATCTAGTACCTGCCGAACTGTTTATAGAATTAATGCCACCGTCTGTAGGAACGTTAACACTATTAGACGCGGTATTTTCTGCAATTTTATTTAATGCACTTGCGGATATACCTATTCCGCGAGAAAACTTATTAAAGTTTGGTTGAGAAATCGCCATAACGCTCCTAAATCTTATAGGAACTTATCATACCTTTAATGTTGTTTATAATCAACGGTTTTTAGCTGATTGCGTTTACTTCTTCTATGGTTGTTGCAGCTTCTACAGCTTTGCGTTTTTGAGCAAAATTCTTAGCCATATCTGACCTAGCATTACCATAATACATAAGTAATACAGTCATATCTTGTATTGTTTCAAATTCAATTGAATTGTTTTCCATGCTTATTAATTTTGGCAAAGGCATACCCATTGCCGATGCTTCTCTTGCTAAAGAAAACACTCCTACAATAAGAGCTACATCAGACGGGGTAATACCTAAATGATAGCCTTGGCCAGAATCCCAACCAGCGGACTCTAGCGTTGCCCACTCATTTTCTATTTGGGAAAGTTTTTGTTTTTTAGCGTATTGCAGCCGTAAAGGAGCTTCTTCCTCTGGAAGATACTTAGCAGCGATAAACCATTCCTGAGCATAAGAACCATCTGGAGTTTTTGTAGGGGTAACTTCTTGTATATGACGAAACAAAGGATCGTATTCTGGTGCAATGGTTGGTGTTACGGGGTGTACACCAAAACTCTCTAGATGGGGAATCAAATTTTGAGGTAAAGAAACCGTAGGGTTCTCCAAACGCAAAAGATCAATATCAAAAGGGTACACAATTGAACCATCCGTAGTCACTCGTAAAAACATAACTAACTCCTTAAGTCCACGAAATAATTACTAGACCATTTTTGCCTTTAAGACCTAACCTTGTGGATGCACTATTTTCTCCTGTTCCTCCCGCTGGAGCACCATTACCATAAGTTCCTCTGCTTGCATCCGCTGAATTTCCTGGGGTAGTTCCACTTCCTGCTGTTGTAGTTAAAGACCCTGTGACATAGCCAGATCCACCACCACCTCCTTGCCAAGCTGAAGCGTTACCCCCTCCGTAGTACCCACTACCTCCACCACCACCAGCACCCGAACCACCCCCCGCTCCTACCAAATATCCACTAGCTGTTGTAGGGCTTCCAGCACTAGTACCTCCTGCACTTTGAGTACCACCACTTCCTTGTCCATTCCCTCCTACTGATCCTCCACCCGCTGCTGCACTATTATCATCTCCACCTCCACCGCCCCCTCCCGCAATTGCTAAAGGAGTAGCACCCCTAAAGATTCCGCTGTATCCACCACCACCACCACCACCCCCATAAGCTGATGCAGAACCACCTGTTCCCCCATTAGGCCATCCTCCGTTTCCACCAGTAAGTCGTGTCGATGGACTGTCTAATGATGTTGTTTCATCTGAAGAATTGCCACCCCCTAGTCCACCTTGACCTACATAGATTGTCAACACTTCGCCAGAGGTTACAGTTAGACTACCACCTGTGTAGCCTCCACCACCGCCAGCACCATAATCTCTATTGGAACCACCACCAGCACCCCATATTTTTATGGTGATAGTAGATTTACCAGAGGGAACAGTAAAACTTTGCGTTGAGCCTGTGTAATATAAAGTTTGAGATCCTGCAACTGCTGGAGGTGCGGACACACTTAAACCAGCAGCAGCCATAATGATTCCTCGAACACTCATTATCTAATGTCCTTTCCAAGCAAAAGTCCTGTCCAAGTTGCACCACCATCGTGAGTAAAAAAGCCTAAACAGTCTCTTCCCGATGCGGTTAATGTAGGGGCTGTTCCACTTGCCCACTTTACACCAGACCACCAAGTAATAGTGAATGCCCCACCGTTAGTAAGATCAAGAATAAAGCTTCCTACAATTCCAGTAGTGGGAGTATTGGTCACGGTAAAAGTAGTAAGGGCTGTTATGGTTTTTGTGAAGTAGTTTCCAAGCGTTAGGTCTACATTGTTCGTAGATAAAACAGATTTAGTTTCTTTCAAACCTGTGATAACAGGGGTTGTTAATGTGCCTACAGTAGTAATGCTTGTAGACCCTGCCCACGCATTTAAATCTGTACCTTTCAACTGCCATGCCGAAGCGTTCCAATACCAAGTCTTACCTTCGTAGGTGTATTCTTGTAATGAAGTTGGAGTAGATGGAAAATTAATTGGCATAATAAGACACCTTAAATTTTAGTTACTGTAACAACTCCACTACTGTTGTTAAATCCGTAGAGAGGGAAATTTGTACCGCCTAGATTTTGAATGGTAACACCATTGAAAGTACTGATGCCTTCAAAGGTTCCGTTAGGGGTTCCAACATTGGTAGCACTAGATATTATGTAAGAGCCTCCACCACCGCCAGCGTTTCCTATAGTACCTGCTCCACCCTGTCCAGCACCACCTCCAGAATAGCCACCGCCACCGCCACCGCAAATAATTCCGTTACCACCTCCACCTCCACCAAATCCTCCTTTGGATGAAGCGTAAGTAGAAGGGTTGCCCCAAGCGTAATTACTATCTCCACCATAAAATCCGTTAGAGTAGGTGTAACCACCTTCTCCATAATAATTGGTTTGTGGAAAAGGGCGTGTTGTCGTTGTATTGCCGTTATAACCTACGGAGTTCCAACCACCGCCAGCACCACCGTTGTATTGATTTGACGAAGACCCTACCGTACCACCAGAGCCTGCGGTTCCTCCAAGGGAAACAGAATGAGAAGCACTACATACAGAAGGTCTTCCTGTTGTAGCTAAGGCCCCACTTGTTCCTAAAAAAGTCCCACCGTAAAGAGAGTTACCACCACCGCCTCCCGCTGCTAGTAAAAGAGTAGCTCCGCTAGAAACGAATGTTCCTCCACCTCCCCCTAAGCCTTGGTAGCTACTAAAATTACTCGCTGTTGTAGCATCTGTATAAGAACCACAGATGATGGTGATGACTTGGTTTATGGTTAAAGAAAGGCGAGCTTGTATAGAAGCACCAAAACCAAGACTTCCTGTTGTTGATTGACCAGGATAAATACCGGCTCTTGATCCCGCTATAAAAAAGTTGTACACACCAGTAGCAGGGACTGTCCACAACTGATAGCCCTGCGTAGTCATGTTGAAGTAAAGACTGTTTGCTGTCCAAGATGATGAGGTGTATGCGGTTCGACATTGAGTAATAGTAGGCCCAAATCTTCCTGTTACACCAGCGTTAGTAAAAGTTTGCGTTGTAAAAGGGTACAATGCACTACTAACTTTAAAAGATGTAGAGTGGTGTAAAAACATTAGAAGTTTTGTCCGTATACAGTTCCGTAGGTATTTGTACCGTCTTGGAAGAAAGAAAAGATGTCAATCTTTCCAGCAACACTAGTTGCTGTGGGGGTAGTTCCACCTACCCACTTTAAGGTTGAAGGGCTGCTCCATGTTAATGTGTTTACTGCACCGTACACTACTATTACAACAAAGGACTTACCCGCTGTAGAAGCAGGGAGTGTTAGTGTCATGTTTGCATTGGTGGTAAACTTTTGAATGGTTCCGTTAGAAAGGTTTAAGGTGAAGGCAGATCCTGTGCCTGCATCGTAAAGCGTTTCGGTGTAGTTAGTAAAAGTAGGATTAATAAGCGTACCTGTCCATGCGGTTGCGTAATCGGTTGCACTACTTTTTACCAAAAACTGGTTAGTTGTTCCCCCTGCTGGAACTCCCGTAGCAAGCGTTGCTGTAGAACCTTGTACCCACTGGGAGGAAGTACCATCGTTGACATAGGTGTAGATGATGCCTGTGTTGGTGTCGTACCATTGGTTTCCCGCAGTTGGGGAAGCAGGGGCTGTTGCAGAAGTTGTTACCGAACTACCAGCAGTTACAGTAGACCATGAAGGAGCAGATGTTCCATTTGATTGTAATACTTGCCCCGCTGTTCCAGCAGCAAGAAAACTAGTTGCACCAGATGCTGTGTTGTAAGGAACTTGACCAGCTCCACCGCCAGCGAGACTAGTTGCAGTTGATGCGTTCCCTGTTAACGCTGCGGTGATAGTGCCAGCAGAAAAGTTTCCAGAAGCATCCCTGCGTACTATAGTGCTAACTGTATTTGCAGTAGCCGTGGAATAACTTTCGAGCAAGGAAGCGTTTAAGTTAGCAACCTGTGTGGTTGATGTTACAGTAATCGGTGCTGTGCCAATAGCTACGGTAGAACTTAGAGTTTCGCCAGTAATTTTTTTGTTTGCAGAAAAACTACCATCACCAGTCAAACTGGCTATATTAGTCGTTCCGCCATAAAATCTAAATGCTCGGTCTGAAGTCGCTGCTGGTATGGAAAACCATAATGAATTAAGTTGAACACCAGCAGCGTAATCAGTAGATGATGCACCAAGGTCTTTATAAAAAACAACTTTTGTACCAACACTTCGAGTTGTAAATGTTGGTGCACCGTATCCGTTTGTCCCTAAATCGATCCAGTTATTAGTCGATCCAGAAAAAGTCAATTGGGCCGAAGTGCTTGAACCAGAACCTCCAAGCGTTATTTTACCAGCACTAAAGTCTCCAGAAGCATCTCGTTGAACTACATAAGAAGCAGTGTTTGCACTTGTTGCGTTTATTCCGATTGTGCCAGTTCCGGTTATTGTCCCACCTGTTATTGGGGAAGTGGTTGCAATTGATGTAACTGTTCCAGAGCCTGCCGATGACCAGGATAAGACACCGCTTGCGTTGGTAGATAATACTTGGCCCGCTGTTCCATCTGCTGCGGGGAGTGTCCAAATTACATTTGAATCAATACTATCTGAGGCTTTAAATCCTACATAGTTTTGTCCGTTGGCATATAGTTCTAAAAAACGAAGCTCGTTCGTTTTACCAGCAGAAGTTCCAGTTGGGCCTAAGAGTACACTTCCGTTACTACTGATTGTAAAAGCATTGAGAAAATTAGAAAAACCATTTGCAAACACTGGACTTGAGTACACTTGAGCTTGAAATAAATCTCCTGTTTGACCATTTACCCCTAAGACTGTAATTCCATGCCCAGCAGTTGTTCCTGTTAGAACTCTTAAAGCATAAGAATTACCTATACCTAAAGAAGTTCCAGCAATAGGTGCAGAGTCTATATGTACAGTTGCTGCTCCTGTCATACCACCCATAGTAGAACCAACTACACTATATGTTGGAGCCTGTATTCTAATGCCTTTCGCAAATTGTGCTTGTCCCCAAGCAAAAGATACGGTTCTTGCAAGATTAATATCTATATCAATACATTCAGAACCCGAAGTTAGATTAGTGTGTGCAGGGGCTGTTACAGTAAGACATTTAGATGGTGCTGTATTAGATTGACTTAATGGTGCAATAGTAAGGTTTCTAGTAGTAGCTGAACCAACTGTAGTTATATTTGTTGAACCATTCCAAGTGGACAGTGCTGTGTTTTCAACATTATTAAGGTTTAAACTTGTTCTGCCTGTCGCTGCTACTAGGTTTGTTGCCCCACCATCCCACTGAAGCCTTTGAGTGTACGCTGAATCCCAATTTGTTTGGGAAGATGTTGTTGGGATTGAATAACCCGAAGTTAATGTTACTGCTAATGTTCCAGTTGTTGTAACAGGTGTTCCGCTTACTGATAAACCTGTTGGAACTGTCATTGCAACAGAAGTTACAGTTCCAGATCCACCAGCGTTATTATAATCAGAAATTAAAACAGGAGTGTTACTTGCATCTCCAATCCATACTTTTTTATCAATTATGTTTGCTGCAAGCTCACCTTCTAAAAGAGATGTAGGAGTTGCTGTAGTTGTGCTACTTCTTTTTATTCTTATTGTATTTGGGGTAGGAGTAGGAGTAGGTGTGGGTGTGGGAGTAGGTGTGGTACACGATCCAACTGTTGTTGTTGGTGCAGGGGTTGTTCCATTACCATAAACAAACCATCCAGTTAAAGGTAGTGTAGTAGAATTACCGGATGCGTAATAACCCACACCACCAGAATTATAAAAAAGCCATTCGCTATATTCGCTATCAAAAGAAATTGTTGTAGTAGGGGTTCCCGTTTTTTGATAATTTCCGTTAGCTAAGATTTCATATGTGCCGTTGTAAGTTGTAGTGCCAGCACCTGCCACGCAAACATTATTTAGGTAGGTGTATAAGGAATTTGCAGAACTTGTGCCGTTTGCCGTCGTAACTTCAACGCTTGCAGTTCCGGTAGTTCCGGCTGGGGTCGTAGCAGTGATACTTGTTGCACTAACCACATTAACATTAGTCGCAGCAGCACCACCAATAGTAACGGAAGTTGCCCCAGTAAATTTGTACCCTGTTATTGTTATTGACCTATTGCCAACAATAGAACCACTAGTAGGGCTAACAGATGTAACAAAAGGTGCAGTTGTACAATCACCGCCAGTTATTGTTGGTGCTGGGGATGCACCAGTAATAACAGACCAAGTTGCTAAAAGTGGATTAGCTTGAAAAGCATTGCCAGCATAAATAGTGACATTATTTTTTTCAAAAACTAAAGTGTCGCCATCGTAATTCCAATAATATCGTGTAGTTGGAGTTCCAACCTTTTCCCACGCATTATTTGTACTATTTAAGGTGTAAACCCCATTTACATCTGGTGTACCAGCACCGGAAACGCAATGTGTATCAGCCACTTTAGAAGCTACCTCCGTCAATATCCACACCGTTGATTGCCGTTGCAGAAAGAACGGTTGTGCCGTTAATCTTTAAAACTTTGCCAGAAGCAAGGTCTAAGTTCTCGCTGCTAGTCCACGAAGATGTAGTCGATATCCATGTGAATAACTTATCAGTTAATCCTTTAAGGGTTAAACCCCCATTGTTTGCCCCTGCATCGGTAGTAGACCCTGTTGCAAGCTCAATGTTTTTATCCGAAACAGTTAATGTGGTTGAGCTAATTGTAGTTATTGAACCTTGAACTTCTAAAGAGCCAGTCACTACTACATTTCCAGATACAGTTCCACCAGAACTTGAAAGGTAAGATAAAGGTGGGACATCTGCTGCCGTTAAAGCTCTAAAAGCTGGGATTGCATTTGCACCAGAAGTTGGACCCATAAGCATGGTATTCATAGCTTGAGCGTTGAATGTAAGACTAATGTTTCCAGAAGTCGTTACGGGCGAAAATCCAACAGTAATGATACTTTGAAGCGGTGCAGTAATTCCTACGCTAGTTACAGTTCCAGCATTCGGTGTAATATATTCCACATCTGTACCACCGCTATTAACAGCAAGAACTTTGCCACCGTTACTTGTGTATGCGGGAAGTAGGTTTGTTCTTGCTGAAGATGCTGTTGTTGCTCCTGTTCCACCTTGTGCTACGGTAAGAGCGGTGGTTAATCCCGTAATAGATGTTATGTCTGAGTTTGCTCCGCTTGATGCTGCGGATAAGTTTGATCGAGCACCAGATGCAGTTGTAGATCCAGTACCACCTTGAGCTACGCTTAATGCAGTAGTTAATCCGGTTAAAGAAGTAATGTCACTGTTAGAACCAGAAGCAGCAGCACCAAGGTTGGTTCTAGCTGACGAAGCTGAAGAAGCTCCCGTACCACCATCAGCTACAGCAAGGTCAGTGATACCAGAAATAGAACCACCTGTGATGGTGATGTTAGAAAAAGTTTTTGATGCAGAAATTGTTTGAGTAGTTCCCGTGGTCATAAACGCACCAGAACCAGCTACTGAAACAATAGATGAAGAGTTGCCAGAACCGCCATCACCAAACCCGTAGTAAAGGGTATTGTCGTTTTCGTTATATGCAAGCTCGGCAGGGGCTAAAGTTGCTGGTGCTCCGGAAGCCCCTGCTGCTGATCTTCTTTTAATGCGAATTGTATTAGCCATGGTCAGGAGTCCTTTAGGTTAAAATTAATAGTTACCGCCGTCAATTGTTTCGGTGTTTACATTAGTCCAAGTCGTACCGTTGTACTTTAAAAATTGGTTGTTAACAGGGCCGATTATATTGACATCGCTCATAAGAGCTAGGTTTCCAGAAAGGCCCGGAGGGCCTTGCGGGCCTTGGGTTCCGGTTTGAGATACGGTCAATTGGGTTGTTTGTGTGTTGACAGTTACTAGTGTTGTTTGTGGGGTAATAATAATGTCTGGCATTAGCGAGTTACCTCCGGTGAAACGACTGCTTCTCCTTGTATCATTCGGGTAACAAAGCCCGATGCAGATACAGTCTCTAAATCGTAAACATAGGTTTTAGCGATAAGAGCTGCTGTTGTTGATGCGGATAGAAGGAGTCTTACCACACCAGTAAGAGGGATAATAACTATTCGGCCGTTTTCAGTAGTTAGCTCTACGATAACTTCGGGGGCAGTGTAAGAAGTTCGTAACTGCATACGGGCGGTGTACCCCGTAAGGTTGACGGGAGTTCCGTCTGCGTTCTTAAAGGCAATCTCTAGAGAAAGATTGGAGCCTTGGTTGATGTTAAGTTCATATATTTCAGCCATAATGCACCTTTAAGGCTAGGATAAGTAGGATTATACATCAAAAAAACGCATGGATCTAGAGTAAAGCGAGAGATTATACAGTTTCTATTAGGTCATCCAAACGTTAGTTTTTCCGTCTCTTGACGCATATTCGTAATTTTTAAATAACAAAGAAAAATCTTTGTATTTGTAAACAGTATTTCCGGGTACAGCTCCTGGAGGTAAAATATTAGTTACGTTGTCGTAAGCTTCTATAGGTGGAAAACCGTTATGGGTTATAAGTTTATAACTTTGACTTCCTTGTAAAACTCTAGCAACAGCACCGGGAAGTTTTAAATTAGTATCTTTAGAAACTGGAAAATGTTGTAAAAACCAATTATGACCTCTAGGTTCTGTAGTAGGCTGACTTGTATTAACTGCCCCCGGCTCAGGATCAAAAAACTTCATTTTAAAAGTGATGTCATAAAGACGTTGATCTTCTAACCATCGATAAGGTTTTAACTCTACATTAGTAAGAAGTAATTGACCTTTTTTTGCACCAAGTGCATCCCAATCATATAAATTTACAGAGCCAATATGTGTTTTAATTGCTGCTGGAATACCGGGAACTTTGTGATGTATTACAACAATTTCAGAAGCACTTACTATTTTACCCTGAGCTCCTTGAACCATAATACCTACTGGCTCTTTTGTTTTAGCATCTAACAGCGGAAGTCCGTTTTTATCAAACTCTACCCACTTGTAAGCACCAAAAGGTAAGGATAAAAATTCTGCGGTTGGTTGTTTAAATACAGTAGTAAATTGAGATAATTGATACTCATCTGGTGATACAGATTGTGATCCAATAAGTGGTTCTACTCGATAAGTAACTGATTCATAATTAATAGTTATTCTTGCTATGTCATAATAAGATGTTTGTAGTTTTGATCCACTGCCTAAACTGTCATATAATATTTGTTGACCTAAACATTCAATGCTTTCTAGTCCAGTAGCAACCATAAAACTTTTTGCTGCTCCACCATTTGGACCACCGTTTGATCCGTAGTATACATAATATTGATCGGGTTTTTCTCTTACTATTGTGTTGTCTGTAGGTGTTCCATCAATTGTTGCTGTTCCAAGCATGTATTTTATAAAAACCCATCTTTGTGGATAAGGAACATCAAAAGTTCTACGAGCACGAAACGTATCACCAGTGTATGACTCTTGTGGAGATCCTGGTCTTTCGTAATAAGTTACAGCTTCTGTTCTTGGTTCTGCGGGTGTATTTGGAAAAGCAGAAGCCACTTTATAATTAATAATTGCAACTGACATTTTAAACTCCTTAAGAGGATGCGCCCATAGGTATTTTGTTTTCTCGAACACCCTCGTTTACTTTTTCAAGCTCTTTAAGCATGTTTATTAAACCGTGCTCATTCATTTTTTTCAATTCTGCTGTCATAGGATCATCACCAAGAGCCGATACTTGGATTTTTTTGTATGCTTCTTCTACAGAAGAATAAGAAGATTGTGACTTAGAACTTTGATATGCCATTGATAATTGTTGTTTAGAATCATTAGCAGGCAATGGTTTTCCGTTAGCATCTTTTTCATTTCTTCGTTTATCACCAAAAGCTAAATTTGAAGTTCCACTTGCAATCTTACTTCCACCCCAAGATCCCAGTGCTCCACCTATTAAACCGCCTACAGCACCACCCACCGCAGTTCCAAGAGGTCCTACTAAAGAGCCAAGTGCAGCACCTGCCCAAGCACCACCCATAGCACCTGCTAAAGCACCACCGCCTGCACCAGCTACTTGAGCTCCTGTGCGTACAACATTTTCTCCACCACTCATACTTTTAATGTCAGCGTTTTCCATTCCTTCAGAAACACCACCTACAATGCCAGAAAGAATTCCACCTGTCATAGCAGCTCCACCACCTCCAGCTAATAGTTTTGCTAAAAACCCAGTAGTTTTTGCACCAGTGGTACTGGCTGCTCCAGCCGTTGCTGCACTTGCCCCCGCTTTAGCAGCTCCCGCTGTAGCAGCACCTGCTCCCGCAGTAGCAGCACCTGCACCTGCGGTAGCGGTAGCAGCACCTGCTGCTACTGGAGATACTGGAGGAACGGCTGCTCCTCTTCTTAGCATTAAAGAACTTGCTAATAAAGCTGCTCGAAAGAATGCAAATCCGTTTATTAAAAGAGATACACCCGATACAAGGGCTCCAAAGAAAGCAATCGCAGGAAGAACGGCTGCTCCTAAAAGTGCAATGCCTACGCCAAGAGCTAGGAATTTTCCATCTAAAACGCTGTTAACAAGACTGGAAAACATGCTAAACAATCTTCCAGCCGTTCCCGTACCGTTCATTATTTCCCTTGCCCACGTTTGAATTATTTGTGAAGCTCTAAGAAATACGGGAATTAAAGCCATGCCTACCGCACCCGATAAAAGCTTAATCGATCCGGTAAACGTAGCAAAAGTATCAGGAGATGCGTTAGCAGTCATACCACTCATGCTTTGACTAAAGCTTTGAATCTTTGCACTAGCTTCGGTAAGGTTTGATACAAAAGCTCCAAATCTTGTGTTTTTAACAAAATCGTTTAGCTTGTCTTTAAATGGGCCCATTATATCGCCGGAAGAGTAACTACCACCAGAAGGTCTGGTAATAGTTGCACTTCCCCCACCAACCACACCGCCCCTTGCCATATGAGAAACACCGCGTTTTTTGTAAGCCCCTAACGCTGCCATCATGTAAGGCACATCTTTTTTGGCGGTTATGTATTCTCCCTCTTGTGCCCAAACAGGAGTTTGATCTAAACCTTTAGGCTTTCCAGGAAATGAGTTTTTACCTCCTACAAATCCACCTAGAAAATGATGTTCTGGCCGTCTTCCACTTCCAGCTTCTGGATCAACAGCAGGTTTGTTTTTTATTAAATCATTTAATATTTCTGTTAAAGCTTGTAGTTCTTGTTTGAGTTTTTCTATAGCATCTGCACTAGCTTCAATTGCTTTTTTTTGTTTTTCAACTGCTATATCAATGTCTGCATCTGAAATTTCTGCACCGCTCATTTTTTGAGCTTGCAGTTCTTTTTCTAAATCTTCCGGAGATTTCATATTCTCTAGATCATATTTTTGAGCTTCTTTTATTTCTATTTCATTTCTTTTTTCTTTTATTTCGGGAGTGTCTGTAGCATCTTCTTTTTGTTTACTTCTTTCTTTTTGTCGATGTTTTTTTTCTTCTTCTCTTTCCTCAAATCGTTCAGCTCTTTCAGTATTAAAACGATTAACTAAAAGACCTCCACCTAGTTTACCTAAAAATCCCCCTATAAGAGATCCAATAATTCCTCCTATAGGTCCAACTGCTGCTGTACCAAATGAAACACCAACCGCAGCGCCAAAAGCTGCACCCATAACACCTATACTTGTTTCAGCTTGAGGAAGAACTTTTGAAGGTTTATCATCTGCGGTGTTTTCTATATATTTAATTTCGTACTCAGGGTATTTTTTCTGAATTTGTTGAAAGGCTTCTTCTTCACTACTTGCGTATTCGTGACCTTCTTTTTCACGAGTAAAATCATTTACGTCTTTATTTGGATTAATTATGTTGTAGTAAAATTCTTTTTCTTTAGAATCATCTTCGGGTTTATTGTTTTCTAGTTCTTCATATACAGGCGGTTTATTTGATTTAGTTATTTTAGTAAGAGCATATCCTAGTTCTTTAACTTTTTGTTGAGCTTCTTCTTCTGAACTAGCATTAATAGAATCTTTAACTTCTGTGCCTGTAGAATCCATTGCTTCGTAGTCATATCTAAACTTTGATTTTTTTTCTTTTGTTTCTTCTGTATTAGGAATTGCATTAACAATAGAATCTACGTCAATAGTGTCGTGATCTTCGTAAGCATTTCCACTGTAACGGTTAAGAGTTTCGGCTAATACTTCTGCCCAACCTGCTGGTACTTCTTCTCTAAATCGAGGAATAGCTTGTTTAGATTCTGCATTAATCTTTGTTGTAGCTTCTTCTTTTTTTTCTTCTTGTTTTTCTTCTTTTGTTACGTCTGGATTTTTAGTAACTTCTGGTTTTGTATCCTTAGCATCTTCTGTTGTTGCATCACTAGGTTCTGAAATAATTAACGGTTCGTCATCATCTTTTTTTACTTCGGTAGTTGTTTCAGCGGTGCTGCGTTTAATATCATTAAGTCGGTTTAATTGATTTTGAACAATAACCAGATTGGCTCTAGCGATCTTTTGAAAGATCGGGTTTGCCATTGTCTTAAGATAAGCTTCTATTTTTTTCTGTTCTTGTTCTAAAGATCCTCTTCCGCTTTCATCTATTCTTTTAACTGCGGTAGGATTTAATGGTTTTACTTCTTTATCTAAATCGCCTCTGTCTGCACCCGTAAAGTTGTCAACTTCTTTTTGAAGTAAATAAGCAACAGTAGCAGGGTCAAAGTTAGAGGTCTTATCTTTAAATGCTTGATCTCCAGACAAAGAGTGACCCATTAATGCTGCAAGAATCATATGGGAGTTTAATCCCCCAGATCGACCTATCAATCCATCAACAGCAGACATACCGTTAAACGCTCCATGATTTTTTTCAAGTTGAGCATTTACTTGTGGAGTTTGCATTAACTCCATAGGTACTTGTATTTGTGAAGCAGCACTACCGTATAGATCGCCATCTCCCATTTTTCTAGGAACAAATTTAGCTGCTTTATTAGAAGGACGTGCTGGCTCTTTTGTTGGTTCGGAAACAATTTCTGGTTCGACTACTGGTGCAGCATTTTCAATGCTTTTGTCATAAGCAGCTTGAGCATTTTTAAGTTCTTCTTCTGCGTTTTCAAAAGCTAAAATTTCAGCAGGCGGTTGATTTTCTCTTAATAAAAATGCACGATCTTTTAATTTTTTTTCTTTTTCAAAAGCTATTCGTGCATTAACTAAATCTGCTTTTAAATTTTTATTTTTGGGTTTTAAAGGATTTCTATCTGTAGGTTTTATTTTTGGAGTTTCAGCAATGTCGGGGTCAACATCTCCACTTTTAGCGTGTCGAGTATCAATTTCATTAGCATTTTCATCGTATCGATAATAACTTCCATTTTCTCCTATATATACTAAATCACTATTTATATTTTTAGATATTGTTCCAGGGATTCCGGGTTTGAAATTTTTTCTTCTTTCTATTTCAGAATTGATTGTATTTCTTTTTTCTTGTTCTTCTAAAGTATATCCCTCTTCTGATGGCTTCATTTCATCAAGAACATCCTTGAGTGTTTGAAAACCCCAGTGTTTAATCATTTCTGTAAAATTTGAATATTCGTCAGACTGCTCATTTGTTGGTAAACTTATTGGTTTTTCTGGTGGTACTACTGGTTTAATAATTGAAGGACGTGGCTCGGGATTTAAATCAATCGGTGGAGTTTTAGGGGTGATACTAATAGTAGGATCAGCGTGTCCTGTTACACCAAAGCTTGTATGAATTTTGCCATCTTGATAAAGATACTGTAATCCATTCTCTCCAGTATAAACTTCTTCGTTATCTTTATTTTTAGATAAAGTTCCAGGAATGCCAGGTTTAAAATTGTCTCTTCTTTCTATTTCTTTATCTACGTTAGCGTTATCTTCAATTTCAAAATCTTGCCAATTTGGACTTCCATCTGAGTTGTAACCTTTTCTAGGTTCTCGAAATTCTTGCTGTTCTTTTAATTCAGAATACCTATAGTCTAGAAAACGATTTTTCTTTGGTGCTGTTGCTGAAGAAGTAGTTTCTGGTGCTAATTCTATTTCTAATTCAGCTATAGCTTTATCTATCTCTTTGATTTCGTCTTCGCTTAATGGAGGAGCAGTTGCAACTTTAGGTTTTGATTTTGCAACATCTTTTGGTGTATTGTTTTCTTTTTCTTTTTTCTTTTTATTTAAAACTCTAAATAACGTTGCTCCCGCTACTCCAGCAGTTCCTAAAGCAAGAGCTATTAATCTTCCAAAATTTGAACTAGGCTTTTCTTTTGGATTTTCTGAAACCTCTGGGGTTGCTATTTCAGACTCCATTGGAGAAGGAGTAGGTGCTGGGGATGGAGGTTGGTTTAAAGTGTTGTTTGGAGTTTGTATGTCTCCCGAAGCTTCAACGTCTTTAATGTGTGCTTCTTTTTGAGCACGGGAAAACTTTCTCCATTTACTAGGATCAATAGATTTTTTAGAAAACAAACCTTTTTTTAAACGAGCAGCTCCTTTCATTAAAGAAAGAGGTTTTTCATTTCCTTCTATATCTGCAACATGAAGATGACCTTCAGCAGCAAGTTTTTCAGTTAGAGATTCACCGTCTACTAAAATGTCCCCAAGAAGTCGTTGATATTTATCTAACTTTGGTTTTCCTTCACTATCTACTAAAACTTTTGCTTCAATTTTTTTTGCATTAGCTAATATATTTCTTGCTGCATCTTCTGCTTCTCGTCCACCTGGCTGATCAAGTTCTCCTGGTCCATGAGCAACTTCCGGAGCATCTCCTTTATTAAGTCTTAATTTACCTTTACCCGTGTCATAAGTATCAGCATCTTTAATAAGATTACTAGTAAGAGGATTTTTAACGTTCATTGGAAACGTTACGTATTTTTCTTCTTTTATAGAAGCCGGTTTTTTATTTGTTGAGGTAGGTTTTGAATTTACCGGAATAGTAGGTAAAGATAAAGCAGGGGTTGGTTTAGCCGTAGGAGCTGTAGAATAAAACGGAGCTTGTGACCCTGATATAATACTGTCAGGTGGAACATTTGTTGAGCCTTTAATTCCAACTTTAGGAGCATTAGGATTAGTAGATCGTAACAATGGCGGGTTATTTTTACTGGATTGTTCAATTGCTGATGGTATAGCTACAATAGTATCTACAACATTTTTAACTATGTTATCAAGATTTTTTTGAGGATCTTCGGGTTTAGGTTCTAAAGGCAGTATTCCACCTTGGCTGTAAAGACCTCCAGCAGCTAACCAAGCTTGTTCTTTTTTATCTTTTTCTTCTTTTTCTTTTTGATTTTTTTCTTCTAAAGCTGCTGTTTCCTCAGCCGTCGGTGGAGGGCCTGCAAGTTGTGCTGCTTTTGCATCTTCTTTTTGTTTCTTAAGTGCTGCTACTCTAGCAGCTTCTTTTTCTTTTTCCGCACGGATTTGTTTAATATCTTCAACAGCAGAAGATGGTTTAGCAGCTTCTTCTGCTTTTCTTTCACGGTCTGCATAAATACTTAACTCTGCTGCATTTGGACTTTTATCTTTACGACGATCTTCAATTCCTTTTTGGAAAAAGTTTTCACGGGCTCTTGGGTCGCCTATTACACTTCCTTCAACACCGTTATTTTTATTTACAAATCCCGCGGCTCTTTCGTCTTCTAATGTTCCAGCCCCTGCCATAGAAGCCATTAACATTGGAACAATAGCTGCTGCTAACATTGGTCCAGATAAAGAGTTTTTAATTGCAGCTACAATAGAATATTTAAAATCACCTGCGGGAAGGTTTTGATCTTTTAATCCAGAGACATCATGGCCTGCAATACCTTTTAAAACGGCTGCAAGAAGTTCTTCAAAAGAAGATAAGTATTTGCCAGAGTCAAAAGCACCTGCTAAATCTCCCGATTTCTGGTTGCTAATTGCTCCGTATGCACCTTGAAGCTCTCCTCTAGCTTGAGCTAAGTCGGCTCCTTCTGCAAATAAAGCGGGTATCTTATTAGAAAGACCATGAATAAAAGCTTCTTCCATAATTAAAGCTATTACTTTGGCTCTTGCTTCAGCATCATTTCCTAAAATAGCAGCGTCAGGAATTGCAAGAGTAAGTGATTGTTTTAAGTTATCACCTTCACCTTTTGTTCCTACACGACCTTGATATTCTCCATCTTTTCCTTTTATGCTTTCACTACGAGATATTTTTATTTTGTCAAATATTTTGTAGATGTTTATGCCCATTTCATTTGAAATGGTTTTTAATAGGTTTTTTACCCCTTCAACATAAGAAGCATCAGTGACAACTTTATTACCTTTATTTATTCTTAATTCTGCATCGCCTTCTTTTTGATTGATGTTTTGTATGCTTGAATCTTTTCCGGAATAAAACTTTTTGATAATAGAAGAAACTGTTTCAACAACAGATATTAAATTTTTATCTGGAGTTTTACCAGAGTCGTTAGCTAGGTTTTTTACTATGCTTGAAACGTTTTCGCTAGGGGGTGTAATTGAACTTTTAAGTTTTTGAAATTGAGAAGCTAACGCTCTAAATATTTGATCTTGAATTTCAGTATCAACACTTGCGTCATGTGCTGTACCTTCTGTAATTATTCCAAAAGCTTCTTTTTGAACTTCAATTGTAAATATTGTTTTTCCATCTTCAGAAGCTTCTTGTTGTTTTATAGAATCAACAATACCTGATCTGTTTTCTTTTTCTTCTCTTTTTTTTGCTTGATCTAAAGCAATTTTTGTAAGCTTTGTCTGAAGATCAGAAGTTTTAAAATGTTTTTTTTCTATTTCTATTAATTGTTTAATTATGTAATCAGTGTTTACATTTGCATATGAAGCGGAACCTATTTCATTTTTTCTTTTATCAACATTTCCAACAATTTTTAACATTGCATTTTTTATTTCGTCATTATTAGCATTAGCTAAATCGTCTTCATATGTTCCTTTTCGATTAATTGTTGCTGTAGGATCTTTCTCTAACATTTCTGCAATTTTATCTGTTATACGTTTTGCAGCATTTTCTGGAGTTAAAGTATTTCCAGCGTCATCTTCTTTAAGATACGTTTCATTAAAATCTTTAAATTTTGGGTCTTTGTTTAAATCGAGAGTTTCATCTGCCTTAATAAAAATGTTTAAAGGTTCAACTAAATTTTTTCCTAAAGCATCTTTCATAATCATGCTTAATTGAACAATCTGAGCTTCAATTGCATGATTTTCAGAATTAACAGGGGCTGTTGGCGGTGATACTGTCTCAGCATCTATTGTTATTACATTTTTATTTTTAAACAGATTTCCAATATTGTTTAAATCTAAAAGTATTGAAGATAAGTTTTCATTTGAATCAGAATTAGAGTCGGAGTCATTATTAGCGTCTATAAGCTTAGTAACTAAATTTTCTGTCTCTAATGTTTTTTGACCTCTTGCTAACGCTTCTTGTGTGCTTTGGGTTAATGTTGAAACAGGAGCAGATGTATTAGTTGCAGAAGCATCTTTTACTCCATAAACTGAATCTCTTGCATCTTGTTTTTTTTGTCTTCTTGTTTTAAAAAGATTATCTTTGTTATCAATACCAGCAGCAATTAATGCAAGCTCGGCATCTTTAAACCACTTTTCTATTCCAAGTCGTTCTAAATAATAATTTTTAAGCTGTTCTAGTTTTTTAAGATACCAGTTATTTTCTTCTGGAGGTTCAATCTTTGCTATTTCTTCTTTAGACAAACCTTTTATTTTTTCTTGATATTCTTTTTCTGCTACATCATCTTTTTCTTTTTGTCTTTTTTGACGAGGAGAAAGATCCGCATTTTTAATTGCTGCCATAGCTTTTTTATGAGCAGCAGTTACGTTTTCTTTTTCAGTTAAATAGTTAACATAAGACCGTAAAGGTTTTTGATAATGCTCCCCAAATTTGTTGATGTCTTCAGCTAAAGAGTCGGGTTGATCTAAAAAGCTTTCGTAAGTTCTCTTATTAAAAGGCTCTAACGGCTTTTCATCATTTTTGTGATTATCTTTGTTAGTTTGCCGTATTGCTTCTAATCTTTCTTGATGGGCTCGATACTCTATTTCTTTGGCAACTAAATACTCAACGTAGTTGTTTAGAGCACCAGCAGATTCTGTTTGTTCTTTTTTATAAGTATTTACAGCGTTTGCTTGTTTATAAGCATCAACATTCCCTGGCATGGGAAAGTCTTGTTTTCTTTGTACATCTTTTTCTTCTTTTTTCTTTTCATTTGCTATTCGTTTAGCATCTTGAAATTTTTCGTATAGCTCAGATTTTGTTTCTAAAAAAGCTTTGTACTTTGCTAAATTTTCTTGATTCCTTTTTACTTCATTAGCATTTCGTTCTGCTACTACTTGCTTGCTTTCGTTATAAGATTTTGTCCATTGAGCTTTCTTTTTTAAATATTCAAGGTGTTTTTTTTCACTCTCAGCGTCTTTTGGGCTGGAAACTTTTGGATCTTCATTAAACGCTTTGGTCCATTGAGCTTTCTTTTTTAAATACTCAATATGATCTCGTTGATCTTGAGTCATACCACTACTGTCAACAGCTTCTCGTTTAGCTTTTTCTTCTTCGTAAAATTTTGTAGATGCTTCAGATTTCCTTTTAAGCATTTTTACGTAATCAGCTAATATTTCGTCATCGTTAAGAGTGGGATCTTTTACGTTGTTTTTTGCAGCGAGTTGTTTACGAATAAGAATCTTTGCGTTTTCACGCATAGCAAAACTTGCAAGAATTTCAGCGTCAGATTTTTCACCACCACCACTACTACCACTTCTAGCAAAGTGACTAGCAAGACCGCCTCGTTGCCCACCGCCTTGATTGTCGTTACTAAACAGGGATCGAGATGCTCTCATTTGAAATGCAAGAGCGTGGAATTCTACTGCAATGTGCTTGGCAGAATCTTGAATAGATTCTAATTGAATACTAAAACGGTTTAAAGAAGCGGTCATTTGAGAGAACTGCTCAAATATTTTTTTGACCGCTTCTGCACCGGTGTAAGGTACTTGTGATAGTTTTGGACGACCGTGTTCTTGTCCTTGACCGATCATAAGGGCTCCTTACAATTTAGGGGAAGGCTCACTATTTTGTTTGTTCCAAAGTTTTTGAGTCTCTTCTTCTGAAAGACCTCTCCAATCTTTGTTAACTTTCCAAAATAGTTCTTTAGCCGATTGATATTGACCAACTGGTTCGTCTGCCGATTTTGGTCTAAAATACAAGTTTTTAACTTGATAGGGGGTGAGCTTACTTATCTGCTCAATACTCAAGTTATATGGGTCACGTAATAACGTCGCAAAGATCTCTGAGATACTTATCCGGCGGCCTGGTTCTGAGCTGCCTCCGGACCACTCGGGTTTGGGTCGGTGTTCGCCTCTCCAACTTTTTCCATCATTTCTTCTAATCGTGTTTGAACAAGATCATCAATCGTATCAATTTCAATCTCAGGATGATTAGGAAGAAGACAAATATGAAGAATTTTTTTAAAGTGAGTAAGCGTTTGCATAGCTCTCATACAAGGAGCAGATCCAAATGCGTAATACCCTTCTGCAATATCTTTTTGAGTTTGAGCAATTAACTCTGCGTACTCTGTTTGTGTTAAATACTGACGCATTCTTTTTGCAGTCTTAACCGCAGTGTCTTCTAAATACTTTTCAAAATCACCTTGAATTTTGTATGTCCAAGGAGAGCATGTATACTTTACACCGTTGTGCTCAAAGGTACTACCAAGCCCCAGTGCTTTAGAAATCTCAGCCATATCATTCTCCTAAATGTTATAAACTTCATAATCCGGACTATTGTTTTTGCCTGAAAAAGTAATTTTTGTAATGCCTTTAGCTTCAGCAGTCTGAGTACATTGTGTAATTAAAAAGCTGTTAAAAAGCCAATAAGCATTACTACTACCTAAAGCAGGCAACGTTGAAAAATTAGGCGAACTTCGATATTTATCTGGGTATAAAGCAAGAGCTATTGTTCTCCCTGCTGTTAATTCAAAGCCACCCGAAAACCAAAATTGAACTCCACCAGAAGTTGAAGCTGTATCATAAAAAGCTTCTACATTTACAATAATTTCAGATACAGTTGGAATAGCATACTTAGTGTTTATTTTTTTAGGATTGTTTCGAATACCAGCAGCAATTTGAGCACCTTGAGTGCTAGTAAGATCTGCTGTTTCAATTGACATGTCAACAGACCATTTATTTGCTTTTATAACTTGCCAAGGTCCGGGAGTTGCTGCTGACGCATGAAGTGGTAAAGCTGCATAAGTTGCCATAGCAACTCGACCACCCCACCCTGCAATTACTGCCATAATACATTCCTATTTATAAAAGGAGAGCTTAAGTAAGCTCTCCTTCTATTAAAATTAAAACTAAGCTATTTGAATACCTGTACCACCGGAAACTTTTCCAGCTAAAGTATATTTAATAACTCCGCGAACTTCTGTATCAACGGTAAGGTTTTCTACAAAAGCATTAAACATAAACTTTTTAGTGTCACCAGCACCTGCGTAGTCAACACCAGAAGCCACGCCTTTGTTAGTAAACAATTGCAATTTGATATAAGCACCGGGCTTAAGCAGAGGAATAATACCATCAACTGCGTCATAATACGCATCAACGTTAAATTCCAAGTCGGACATAGATTGAACATAACGGCTAATTGGAGTGTTAGCTCCGTCAGCACCACCAGTTGTTTCTTCAAAAGAAGAAGCATCTTGCAGTTCGGTTTTGTAAGTTACAGACCATTTGGTTGCAAGTAAAGCAATCGCGTTGCCAACACCTGCACCAGTAGGACCAACAGCTTGAACTAGTACACGACCACGAAAACCGGAAATTGCTGTAGCTGGCATTTAGAAACTCCTTAATTTTTTATAAACAGGGGGATAAATAAACAACGCTGGATTACTCCCCAGCAAAGCCTACACGAACAATGACAGGGTTTGATCCGTCATTATTTTGAATTTTAAGTATGTCAGCGGTAGTTAAAGTTACTGGATAACCAGTAGAATCGTTGCAAGAAAGCTGCATACAACCGCCTAAACGAATTCTAATTTTATCGGTTGCGTCACCAAAAAAACTTGAAAACGCAGCAGTAGCGTGACCGCCTACATAAATAGATGATCCCGTGCTAAGTGTAGAAGATAGTAATTCAATATACATAAGACGGATTTTAGTAAAAGCAATGCTTGCTCCAAATACGTCTGTAAGTGCTCCAGAAAGATCTAAGTTTGCAGTTGCACCTGCTGCAATAGAAATCTCATCTACATAAAATACACTGCACTTACCTTCACCAGTTCCATTTGCAAGAGAACTAGAAAAGTTAAAAGATCCGGAATTAGTGGTGTCAGCTCCTACAGTAGTAGTTTGGGCTGCACTCCAACCAAAACCTGCTCGAATACCGCTAATTGCTAATGATGTAGCCATTTAAAAATCTCCTAAGAATGTTAAAGAACCCTCGTTATCATAATATCGTATATTACAGATCCACGAAAGATCAAATTTCCATCTTTATACCGAAAATTTTCACTTCGGACATTTTGTTCAATTGGCTGCATAGACACGGTTTTGTTGGTTGTTTTTTCAAAAGGCAGGGGTTTCCAGTCAAACGATTCTCTAATTATTTCAAGACATTCATCTATTAAAGCAGCACCCGGAGCGTAGACTATAAAATCTAAATTAGTGCCTTCAAAATAAGTTGCTTCTGTTGTGAAATTAAAACTACGATCTGAATCTCGAATAATTACATAAGGCATAGAAAGCGTTTTGCCTTCTATAGATTCAGGAGCTTCATTGGCAAACATTCCTCCAGTAAACTTGCTCATTAAAGAAGGAGTGGAATACCATTTACTTTTAACGGCTGCTAATATCGAATCGGGATTGTTTAAATCAAGTGATGAAAAAAACGGTAAAGAAATATTATTTTGAGCATCTTTACATACAGCATAAACTTGTTGAAAACTAAAAGCAGGGCGATTGCTTACACGAAGATCACCAGATTGAAGTAATGATCCGTAATATAAATATTGCTCTGTAAAACTATCAGAACTTTTTGTGTAAATATCTACAGTGTAGTTTTGTGGAAAAGATGTTCTAACAATAAAAGAAGTAGAGCTTTCTTTTATTAAATCAAAAGAAGGACTTGGTATGCTCATTAAAGCACCTGTTCCTTTCCTTCAATCATAAATAGTTTGTTTCTACTAGCAATATTCATAAAACCTGTGACTATGTAATAGGTATTAGTTTTTTCTAAACGAATCCTGTCACCTCGTTTTGGTTTTAAATCAACATTAGTGTATATCTGATGGGTAATGATTATTTGTCGAGAAGCATACTCTTGTTTTAAAAGAGTTGAAACAGGTTGAATAGAAGCTGAAATGTTTTCAGAACCTGTTACTGCTTTCCAGTTTTCTCTTTTTGAACCCGCAGAAGCATCTAAGGTTATAACAGACCTTTCTAATGTTACCTTTTTGTTTAATAGAAAAGGAGAAAGCATTAAAGAGATTGCTCCCTATAGCGAGTTAGTATTTGATCTACTGAAGATAACAATGGATCGTTGGTTTTTTGTCGAGGATCAAATATTTGATATTCATAATCACCAAGTTTTTCAGATTGAAGAATACTTCCTACTTCTACATTACGTTTCATAAATGATACTAAAAGGCAAACAGCATACTGAATATCCATAGGTATGATGTTATAACCTGCTGTATAGGTGATTTTTAAATTGCCGTAAGTAGGTCCAATCTCAGAAGCAAGTTTGCCGGGGTAATAAACCCTGCCTGCTTCCATCCAGACTCCACCAATACGAACAAGAAGGCCAGATTTAGATTCTGTTACACCTGCATCAATGTCTAAGGTGTAGTGCATACCAGCAGTAAGTAATGTTGCAGGCCCAAAAGAATTTGCGTTATATCCATAATATGCTTGATAGTCTTCGTAAACAGATTGAACAGAAATAACAGGGCGGTTACGAAGAATAATTGATCGTTGTGAATTACCTGCATAGTATTCTGTATAAGAAGCAGGCTCCAAATTACGCTTAATTCGATTGCTTATAATCGACTCAGCAGCAATTTGGAGCCCTGTTAATTGTGAATTTTGTGTAGCATCAGAACCCGGTATATTGAGAAAGCTCTTTATTTGTGCCAAGCTGGTAAGCATGGTATATCCGGGTTCATGGTTTTAATACTACTAAACAACAAGTGCGCCATTACTATCGCCAGCAATTTTCTTGCTTGCAATGATTACAACAGATAATGGCAAAGCTACTGGCGAACCTGTTACGGTTGCTACGGCTCTTACATATCGTTTGTTGCGAAGAAGTTTGCCCAAGAACTGGAACTGACCGTTAAGGTCTGAACCAGAAAGAGTGTCATAACTCTTAAGGTCTACAAAGTTACTGTTGTCATCGCTCTCTTGAACTTTGACAGCAAGGGTTGGGCTTGTTCCACCGGAAGCAGTTCCGGTTACCAAGAGTGCATTAATAGGGCCATCGGAAAGTTGAAGGTCAATTCCGGTTCCGGTTACTGAAGAAGCAGGAGCTGTTACGGGAGCGATTGAAGCTGCACCCATTCCTTGATTCTTTAGATCTGCAATAAAAGTAGCTGGCATGAAAAAATTCCTTATATTTGGGTTTTGAAAACCCAGAGGGGTTTAGCCTCTGGGCAATTACAACTGACTACGCAATGTTGAGGTTGTCGCAAATTACAAATGATGCTTCATGACGAGGAGCTCCGTCACAATACATGATCCCTCGATACCACGTTTGGTCGGTGGTAAACGGTGTATCACCTTGTGTACTGATTTGGAACTCGATAGCACCAGAAAGAGCAATCATATAATCGCTAAAGTCGCCACCAAGGATATAGCTCAAGTTAGAAGAGCTACCCTTAGTTCTTGAACCGCTGATCTGGGTAGACTTGTAAACAGGGTTGCCATACAAGTTACCAGGAGTGGTTCGGCTGTAATCCATGTTCGTGTTTAGTTCACGGAACATGTTGAATACGAATGGACCCTTAGCGTCGTTAGCAACAACAGCATCAGACCTTCTGTTAGCAATTGCTGCGTAAAGAAGAGGACGCATAAGGAAGGATTTGAACTGTGCGTTCTGTTCTTCCACTTTCGCAATCATGTTTGCAATATCTTCTGGTTGAATGGTATCACCATTTGTTCCAGTTACCTTTGCAGTGTGACGGCTAATGTTTGCGTAGT
Organism: Flavobacteriales bacterium; assembly: GCA_044369395.1. Lineage (GTDB taxonomy): Bacteria > Bacteroidota > Bacteroidia > M30B66 > M30B66 > CALQRR01. The sequence goes on from JBIPLZ010000421.1 coordinate 45,902, forward strand.
TGATAAGACCTTTAGGTTCATTGCTTGAACCAGTTGCTTCCAACAACGACTTGTCCAATCGAAGAGCAAGTACACGGCTGATATCCTCTCGCAAGAACATTTCAACCGAGACAGAGCTAAATCGGAAAAGTTCGTTTGGAACTTTGCACAAGATTCCGAGCTTCTTGGCTTGCAAGAGTACGTCACCAGTTGCAGGTGTTGAATCTTGAACTGCGTTGGATTCACCAACCCAGTAAGCTGTACCAGCGTTGGTTTGCCTTGGGAAAGTGATTCTGCCGTTTGGTGGCATAGCAATGGTGCGAGCACCAGCACTCATGAACACTTCGTTATTTCTAAGGAGTTCGATAAGTTCGCCTTGGATTGGAGGGGCAACTAATGCACCGCCTTGACTTTCGTCAATCCACGACATAGCTTTTTGAACACCCCATTGTTTAGCACGAATGTTACGAACTTCTTCACGGTCATAACCAGTAATGCCTGCGGTTACAATATCACGGATATCTTTAGCAAAGCCTTCTTCGCCGGGGATTTCAGCAATGTAATCGCTGCCAAAAGGAGCCATAATGGTGTTAGTGTGAGCTTTGTTGTAACCAAGACGGTCTACATAAAGCTTTTGAAGAGCTTGAGCGGTTTCCCATTCAACTCTTGCATTTTCGGGAGAGAGTTCGCCACGAAGAAGACCAAAAAGTTTTACGAAGCTATAGCCTCGCGAACTCATTGAGTTTTCACCTTTGCGAACTTGAGGAGCGTTAAGTACCGAGCTGTTCCTTGCGGACTTGCTGGTGCTTTCGATTTCACTCAGTTTGTTTTGAAACTTTGCCTGAGTTTCGGTAATGCTATTGATTGCATCAATAACAGGCTTAATGTTTTTCCCGGCCATAGTGTTTTCCTTTAAACAGGGGATGGGGAGTTTTTAAATTCACCACAAAAAATTTTCGATTCCGTTTCGGGAAACACACCAAGTGTTCCCCCTTGTAAAAGATGACTTCCTGGCGATGATTGAATCAAAGTCGGAGGGTATCTTCGGCATTGACCATATTCTGTCTCTGGAACGTTTTTCCAAAAACAACATTGACGACAAGTGCCAGAGATGTCTTTTGACTTTGCCATGGTTGTTATCGTTTACCTGTCACTTCAAAAAGACGCTTGTTTAAGGCATCTTGATTGCTTTTCAAAGCCATCAAAGAATTGATAAGAGTTTTCATCTCATCTTCTTGTTCAGCTTTGTCTTCTTCTTCAGCTTTAGAAGAAAGAGCGTTGCAGCACTGATCAAGTTTCTCATGGATACCCTTGAGAAGTTCTGTATGAGCAGAACAAGATTCGTGCATAGAGTGTAAAACTTCGGCCATAGATTTAATAGCAGTATGGGTGGGGTCCTCATTTTCTGCTTTTTCTTCAGATTCATCTTCATCAGAAGCTTCTGCTTTTTCTTCTTCGGAAGCTTCTTCTTTCTCTTCATCTTCGTCATCGTCTTCAGCAGCTTTTGCTGCTTCTTCAATTTCTTTTTCTTCTTCATCATCTGCTTCGTCAGCATCTTCTGAAGCTTTTATTTCTTTTTCCTTATCGTCTTCATCTTCTTTTTCATCTTCTTTTTCTTTTTTCTTAGCAGGCTTACCTTGTGCAGGGGGAGGTACAAGATCTTCCATTGCACTTTTAAACCAGTTTTTTTCTTTTATGCTCACGGTAGCAAACTCCTTAATGTCTAAATCTGGAAACAACGCTTTAACTTCTTCAAGGCCAGAGATATTGCGATATTCCAGAGGAAGTAAGTATAATACTTTATAAACTTTAGCAAGCTGATTGTAAACCCCTAATTTAAGTTTTTTAGGTATGTCCACACCTTCTTGCAAAGACAAGAGTACCGCCATGGCCATCTTGACTTCTTTGACACTTGCCTTGACTTTCTCATTTCCTAAACGTTCAAAAATAGAAATGTAAGATTTTTTCTTTGATCCTTTATTAGGATCGTAAGCCCAATTTTTTAAGGAAATATCTCTTTTAGATATTTTGCACTCTTTAGAAACAGGTTTGCCTTTAGGCATCTTTCTCATTCTAGAATTAAAGGCAATAGTTTTATTAGCCCATGTAATATGTTTTTTTGTCCAAGATTCTTTCTTAGTTGAAAGGAGTTCTAAGTTTCTTTTAATAGGACCTGTACTTAAAGATGCTTTTTTAGAACACTTATTTTCACTCCAAGCTTTTAGCTCTTTGTGTGACATGTTAGTTTCTTTTTTGTACTTAGCATAAACTTCGTCACGCTCTTCTTTATCTACTGATTCTTTAGTTTCTTCTTTAATAACTTCTTCAATACCAGGAGTTGGACCTTGAGGTAAAACTCCAATAATTTTTACAGTGTCATCTGAAGTTAAAGGCAAGATAGGTGCTTTAAAATAAGAAGATTCTAATGCTGCAAGAGATACAGATTTTTTGACAGACAAGGGAACGTAAGAAGATAAAGCTTTACGAATAGCAGGCGAAATCTTTTCTCCTTCTACATGACCTCTAGACAAATGAGCTGCAAGAGCTTCTTGATTTGCAGGGATAGGAACTACAGACCATTCAATCATATCCCACTCTAAAAACCGTAATGCTGGAACACTGTGAGATTGATTGCCACGAAAGTCTAAAATCTCTTCGCCTGTTTCTAGGTCTACCATATCTTCGCCTTCATCATCCATAATGATAGAAGCTCTAATAGGTAAAAAACCTATAGAAGACGCTTGTAGTTCTTTACGAGCAATAAGACGAAATACTATTTCTGACTCACGGGTTTCACCGTGAAAATAAGCGGTAGAATAAATCTTATCGTCAAATATTTCTAAAGTTAAGTTGCCTTCGGGGTCACGGGCAGATGCAATAGGAAGCTCTTCGGTTTTGTGTCCAAAAAATACGCGGGGATTTCTGCTGTAGTTTTTAAGATGATTAACGCACCCTCTTGGAATTACTATGTCTCCATGACGATCACGGGCAGACGTAGTAATGACAAACCTTGCTGTCATTCGAGAAGTATCAATGACTGGTGGTTCAAGATCGTCAGAGTCAAGGGCTACAAGGGAAGACGGGGATTCGGATAAACAATGGGCCATGTTTCGGGCATATTGTGCGGAGAAGGGCAATACTCCGGCTTTGGCCATAGAAGAATTAAAGTGTTTTTTTCGATCTTTAATAAAAGACCGAATTACTTCGGGTGAGGAAACGTCAAGAGATTCGGGAATTTGAAACTTACTCATAGTTATCCTCTGTTGTCATTGGGCGATGATAAAGGTTGGCTAGAAGGAGGGTGTGTACCGCCCATAGGATTACTTGCAATGTTTACTGGAAGTATTGGGCTATCTCCCCAAGCAGTTGGGAATGGCTCTCTGCCACGCATAACACGAACTTCATTAGGAGTAATCGCACCACACATAAGATCGGTTTGAATTTGTTTTTCAGTAAGCTCTGGATCGTGCGGGGTAATGTCTTCCCACCAAACTTTTAAAGATTCATCATAACGATGAGCAATCTTTTCAGTAATTACTTGACCAAAGTATCGAAGAATAGGGTTAATAGTTTGCTGCATAAATGCAGCTTGTGAAGCCATTACAGAGCCGTAGGTCATTTCTTTGTTAAGACCTGCTGCGGAAGCGGGTACACCAAACAAGGCTAAAATGTTATCTCGAATTTCTGTAGCGGTTTCACCAAAAAGCATTTCGTTAATCCCTAAAGACAAGGGGTTAACTGAAACTCCTGGAGGTAAAAACATTGGACGGTTAGATCGAGTATCACCAGAGTAACGAGACATAAACTTAGCTTCAATACGGCGAAGATCTTCGTCACTAGGGTCTTGAAACTTTCCATCAAACTGTACTGCAACAGTTGGAAACGTTCCGTTTTTATAAGAGTGCCAACGAGAGCGATTAATCATTTCAGCGGTATCGCCCCACTGTGCACCTGCCGTTAAAGGAGCGTAACCATCAATCTTTGAAATTGGGCTCTTATCTTTAAACACTACTATTTCTTCTATTGGAAGAAATTTCCTAAAGTAATTGCCTTCGATAGGACGAATTTCATAGCCTTCGATAAGCTTGTCTTTGCCCACAATAGGCCACATCCAATGAGAAGGTACTACCCAGATTGCAGCAGGGAGACCAAGGTCGTTAAGAGGCATCCACCAGTAAGCTATGCCAGTAAGGTGATGAAACATGATGGTTTCATACCAAAGGTCATAAGAGGTGTCGGGATCGTTAGGGTCTTTAAGGAGCCGAAGCAGGGGATGCTTGTTAGGTACTGGCTCAAGGTCTTCGTGAGAAAGCAAGGGAATAAGGGCTTTTTGTTTTAGAAAGTTATGACGGGGTGAGTTCATAGCGTGATGATAAGTCCACGAAACATTGGGTATTTGAGAAGCTACTTGTCTGGCAATTGCACGAATAGCGATGTAGATCCAATGTTTGAAGTTTCTAACCTGCTCAATGCGGGAATCTGTCCATGCTGAAACGTAAGGTAAAAAAGAAGGTCCGTAAGACAGCAACGTCGATAGATCCCTGTCTGAAGCTTGGTCAGGAGGGAGTCGTAATTTGCGTCTACGCTTTGCCATAGATTTACCCTATAATTAGAATCCTTAATGTATGTATTATGCTTTAAATCTGTAAACGGTTCAATAGGAAAGGGAAAAGTTATGCTTGAATCTTATATGGAATCACTTTTTACTCCCAAAGACGGTAAAATTAAATCTTCTGATATACATAAAACTTTAACATCTATTATTAATCTTCCTTCTAGTTTTACTCCTGAGTCATGGGATAAATGGCTAACTAGTTATGGAGGTAAAGCTAATATACCTAAACCTCTTTTAAAAATACTTGAAGGGGATCGTAGTGGTAGTAGGTCTGTAGAAATAAGAAAACTAATTACTGAATATGCAGACAGTATAAGAGTTGGAAGTTTTGAACAGGCTCTTGCTATAAAAAGTTTAAAAGAAGAAATTATTAAAGCTTTTGAAACAACTTTTAATGCAGAAGCTAGTCGCATACAAAGATACACATTAGCTAGAAAAAATAATTTGTTGTCTATTGCAGAAGAAAATACCATTTTAGGCACTAGTGTAATGCCTGCCTCTAAAGCAGCGGATCAAATTGCATTAATGGTTAAACGTGGTGATAGTTTATCTAACCTTAAATCATTTATAAATAGAGTAGGAGCAGGCAAAGACTTTATAGTAAATGTTATTAAAAAATTAAAAGATGATAAAAAAGAAGATATCGCAGCTTTGGTAGGACAAATGGATGCCAAAATAGGAGGTAGTTCTGATTACGAACTTAATCAATTATTAAAATCAATTGAAACAAAAGAAAAAGTAAAGGTTTTTATAAGCACCTATTGCAGAACAGAAAGTATTATGAAGCTTATAGAAATGCTTTCTAGTGAGTCATCTTTTAAAGCTAAGACAGGTTTAGACATTTCTATTTTGCCAGGGATTTTAAATAACAGAAAAACATCTCAAAAAATAAAAGATTTAATATCAGATCAAATTCTTCATAACAATGGTTTTGATAAAGTAATAAAAGAAACGGATATGCGTAATTTTATTTTAAACAAACAACAGGAGTTTATAAAAAAGGCAATTGACACCGGAAAACAACCTAGCATTAGAGTTTTAAAAGAAGCAATTATTTCAAAAGTTCAATTAAAATTACAAGATAGATATGAAACATTATTGTCAGGGATTGTAGATAAAGGTTTAGTAGGGGCTGAATATTATAGTCAATTAACTTCAATGATAAACAATCATGTAATAAATGAGCTTTCTTTTATAAATGATTATGTAACTTATCCTACTAGAAAAATATTAGATAAAAATAATAACGAGATAACAATTAATTCTCTTCACGTTGATAATGTTGTTTACCCAGAAAGGTTAAAAAGGTTTGGAGCTCCTAAAAAAACCAAAAAGCAAGAAGAGAGAGAATCAGATACTGAGTTTTTAAAATTAACTGCTCTTATAAATACCCTGCCCCCAGAAATGAAAGTTGCTCAAAATTTAGTTAAATACAGCATTAAAGCTAAGACTTTACAAAAATTACAAAGATTAAAGGCTGAAGGAAAACATTTAAATAAAAACTCAGACGATTTAAAAGAAAGCATTTTTAATGAACACGGACACATTGTAATAGGTTCTTTATTTAAAAAAGCTTTAGAAGAGTTAGATGCAAAAACAAGCAGTCCTTATGCAAGCACTGTTTGCTTAAGAGCTATTTTATTTTTAGCTAAAGGGTCAGGTACTTGGCGGTCTAAACATGCTTATTTATACAAACAAATTTACGAAATGGCCGACAAGCTTCATGCTGCTGCTAAAGAGTCAGGAGTCACACTTGATCAGTTATTAGATCGTCGTCGATTAGAAGATAAAGATCCCGATGAAAATAAAGGACGTAGAAACGACGTAACAAGAGGTCATAGAAAAGATCCAGATTTTAGTAAAGCAGATTATTTAGACAGGTTACAAATTAGAAATTTGATGAGGGCTATTCCTAAACGGTCAAAAATTATCGGTGAGTATGCTCCACCTTATGTTGATTCTAGGGGTAAACCTTTAAGCCCTGCAATTCAAAAACTGTTTGAAAGATACGTTAGTAATATGAAAACTAACGCAGTGTTTCAAAAAATGGTAGTTGATAACCCTAACGGTATTCATGGACTGTTTATTAATTATTTAACAAGTAAACACGGACAAAGACTGATTAATGATGAAATAGCATTTCGTTTAAAAGATGTAGATAAAGATCCAGAAGTAAGCAAAGCAATACTTGGGTATGAAAGAGTTTTGTACGGTTTACGCTATGAAAGAATTCAACAAAGTCTTGAAAGTTCTCTTGGTCATGTAGATAAAAATACTGGATTTTTCATTCCTCAAAAAAGAAGAAATCTGCTAAGTGGTGAAGCAAATAAAGCTGTTAATAAAACTGGACAATTTGATGAAGCTAAAAAACAAGAGCTTATGGAAGCAGATAGCTCTGAAGATTATCTTTTTGGTATATCAAAAGTAATTCCACCAAATGTACAAGAAAAGTTTCAAGGATATTCTTTATTGGGAATGATACATGCTTCAGAATCAGAAGAAGAGCTTTCTATGGTCATGTCTCATATTCATACGTTAATTCCAAAAGATCATTTAGATACACTTCAAGAAAACGCATCTGTAAAAATTAGTGATGTTCATTTAGAAAAGCAAACTGAACTAAACAAAAAAACAGAAACAGACCAACAAGAATTTTTAAGAAAACAATCTTTAGCAAGGCAACAAGAAATACAGGGGTTAAATAACACTCCCGATGTAACTCGCGGCACTTAAAAACATTTTAACAACTGCCATTCTGGCAGAAAACTTTATTAGCCCCCCGTATTAAAGGGGAGCCCCGCCCTATTTGTACTCCTGTTTGTGTGGATGATTTAACACCCCCTACCCCTATGTGCGTTATGAGTATGCGTGTTGTGTGCTCAGTGGGGTGTGTTGAATATTTAAAGGAGTCTGAGATGAAGAGTAATGTTATTTTGATTTTGGTTTTATCTTTCAACATAGCACTCGGCATTTTGGCTGTTCGATACATAAATGAATGTTCAAAAAATATGCCTGAGGTTTGCACTGTTGCTAGTGTTGTAGCTACTGCTGATTGGAATGATCAATTTAATGCTCCCGGTTGGACAGTATTTAAAACTACAGAGGGTGAAACAGTATTAAAAATTCACGGAAGTTCGGATGGTTATGTATGGTTTTATCCTAACAACAGTAGTTGTCCTTTAACTTTAGTGCTTAAAGAGTTAAAAGTAAAAATCACAAAAATTATCTGTTGTCATCCAGCAGTAGTTAAAGAACGAAGTAATGTTGATGTATCTTTCTTTCAAGAGACTCATCGTTCTTTTGTTTATGCGACTCTTAATATTGTTGAGGGAGAGAATGTTCGGGTTTATAACAAAAACCCTAATTAGCAGAGGACACTCCGAAAAGGGTGTAATGCACTACTTAATCTGATCTAGGTTAGGTAACGGTTCCAAGTCCGAGCATATATGGCTATCTCACTTTGAGGTAGCTGTTTTCGTTTCTAGATCAAGGAGTTTAGTTATGGATAATAATATCGTTGGTCAAATTGCATACTTCACAGTTTGTTTTGCAGTTTTGGTGGTGCTGTTTACTCCTGTTAATGTCTGGTTGTTGGAAAAAATGTTTGCGGTATTAGACAAAGTTTTTATGACTCCAAAAAACTAGCAGAGGACACCTTCGGGTGTAATGCACTATGAAGGCTAGACTTCATAACGGTTCCAAGTCCGGCATATACAGTCATGCTCATGTTGAGTGTGGCTGTTTTTGTTTCTAGATTAAGGAGTTTTACGATGGCTAATGTTAACTTTTGTGTTGTATGTGGTTCTGAAGTTCTTACCGGTGTTGATGCTGGTGAGGCTTTTGCTATTGGGTATTGCGAGTGTATCGCAGTGCCAGAAGTTGATGTTTTTGTTTTGGAGGATACTGATATGCCTTGTTGTGTTCCAGATAACAAAACATTCATTTTTTGTAGCGATTGCGGACATGAGGGAAGTAATCCTTGCAACTGTAAGGGAGTTACAATAGAAGACGAAGAATTCATCTACGTCTATGAAGAAGCAGAGGTTCTTGCTGCTTCTGTTGGTTGTCAATCATGTAATCAAGCTGCTTGTAAAGGGCCTAATGAACGTGGATACTGTCTTGAGTATTACGACTACGAAAACGAAAAAGCACTTCGGAAGTTTCAAGGATTAGAGGAGGATGACCCAGAACCACAGGTAGAAAAAGTTCGCTCCTTTTATGAAGAAGCGTTTTTAATGTTGGCAATCTTGACTAGTTTCTTTCGTCTTCTGTATGCCATCTCAACAGGGAAAGTTAATGATCCTTCCTTGGTCATTGCGTGGTATGCGTTTTGCGGTTACTTGATCTTGTCTTATACCGCAGTCATTCTGTGGTTTGTACTTTAAATAATTTTGACTTAGCTGATAGGCAGCTTGGGAGTTCGACGCTCTCACTAAGTCTTTGATCTGAACTATCACGGATCTTGCAGTCATCTACGCTCTTGTAGGTGGCTGTTTTAATTGATAGCTACTCTAAAGGAGTATTGGTTATGGCTAATTGTATTTGTGGGTGTAAACGACCAGTTGAGCAACGGTGCGGTACTGAAGAGTATCTTGATGACGTTGGAGCTTGTAACATTTGCAACGCTCCATGTTTCGGTTACATCTGCACTCGTTGCGAAACTCTAGAGATAGAGTTGTGTAAAAAACAGGAAGAGGAAATGTTGGAAGTTATGAGAAATGATTTAATTGATCCAATCTTAGATTTTCTTGATCCTGACAATATTGAAAATCGTCGAATACAAAATAACGATTAATAATTAGTTTAGTTGATTTTTCTAAAGCTCATGCGTGTTGCATGGGCTTGTTCTGTTTATAGCCTCTGCGTGTTGCAGGGGTTTGTTCTTTTTATACATAGGAGTTTGATATGTCATTATGGAATTACAGATTGCCAGCAATTGTTTGTTATAAAGATAAGCAGCACATTGCTTACCGATTTACCAAGGGAGGAGTGAAAGTAAAGCTCCTTTCTTGGAAAGAAAAGTTTTCGGAGTCGTTCTTCAAAGCTGTTGGTACTCCTGATAAGAACAGTACCAATGTGATGAATGAACTTGAGGTTAAGACCTTCAACGGTCACGACTACTTCAAAGTAGAAGGCATTGTATTCTCCTGTTCGACAGGAGATGTAATGAAAGATAACAACATCATTAAGTTGTTTGATGGTGTTGAACTTACCGAAGGTACAGCTCTTAGAGAAGACCCTGAGAACGGGTTTTATAAGGGTATGTACAACGCTCATGCTCATAAGCGTCATTTAGAAGACAAACAAGCAGGTATTGTGCCTGCTGTTCCAACTACTACAGCACCAGCTTCGGTGTCTGTGGAGGTGTTTACTCAAGAACCTATAAAGGAGGTAGATAGAGTGAAGCAACATATTCAGCACTTGCTTGATACAGAACGGATCAAGGAGTTGAGCAGTAACACAAAGGTAAAGGGAGTCTACGGCAGGGATTATCATATGATCCGTGCTGTATCCAAAGGTAGGGCCTATAGGGTCTTCACAATGGACAAGGGCAAAGATTGCAAAGAAATCCTTCACGCTATGGAGGGCTTCTTAATAATTGCAGTCAACAAACCCGATACCGTATTATTTGCAGTGTCTGAAGAACCCACTACGTTCTTAGCGTGGTTCAAGGATTTCGGCTTTGGGATCAAGAAAGGGCCAAAGCTTAGTAAACGGTTATCGCAATTCATTAGACCCTATCTAATGTTTGCAAGTTTTGGTCCAAAGATTTTTAACATTAAGATCTTAACCAAAGAAAATTGGTCGGGTGATTTCCGCACTGTTGACGGTGCAAATATCATAAGCACAAGAGCCTTTCGGTTTTTACTCGCAGTAACCGTAGGTAATCTTATAAAAGCCGGTGATCAAGAAGCTGCTGATCTCATTCAGCAGATGGGCGAAGAAAACGTTGTATTCAACGGCAGGCTTTGGTTGCCAGGATATGGATTCATCAAGGGTCAGTTCTTTGTCTCTCCTTTCATCAAGGAAGATTTTGTTATCCACGAGGGTAACATCAAGGATGAGATCCGAGTAAATTGTCCATACGCATACCTTGGTATGGACCCACAGCCCGGTAAACTTTCACTCGAGTCAAACGGTCAGGGGTGTAACAACTTCCCACCACCGTTTGGGATTGGTCACGGTGTAAAAGTTGCTGATAGCTTGTTGTACAAGAATGTTGTCAAAGCTTGTGATAAAGCTTTAGAACGTCTTAAGACTGGCAAGCTTGAGACATCTCTCAAAGACCTCTTGATCTTGTTGCAAAACAACTTGATTGAGGAGAGTGAGACTACCAAGGGAAGACTTAACCTTGCTCACTGGAGTGAGTTTGATTCTCCTAAATCTAACCCTGCATTGTTTGGCAGGGAAGCTAAAGATGGTCTACGTCGCATGGTTGACTTAGATGAGCTTAACATCAATGTCAAAGTTGATGGTGGCACATATTGCCAAACAGTTTCAGAGTCAGTAATGGCTTTGATTGGTGTGCCTACTATCATTGAGAAGGGTACTGTCCAATACAATTCTCGGTGGATGGTTTACGTCATGAATGACGAGGACTACATTGCTAACCTCCCCAACCATGGTGGTCCTGACATGGACGATAAGTTCTGTCAGATACTAATGCGACAAGAAGGTTTTGATGGCATTCGATGCTTTATGTATCGGAATCCATCCGACAGGGGTGAGTACAATGTACTTACCTTCAAGGGTGAGCCACCTGTTAAAATCAGCGAAGTCATCTTACCAGCTAAGATGCCTCTTAAGCTAACCGAGCGGGATTGGAAGTTGCCAGAAGTTCCATCGGCTACAAGGCCGAAAGTAGTTTACGTTGATGCAGATTATGCCATCGACGAGTTTTACAAAGAGCTCGATCTAGAGGGTGCAAACCCTGGATTGGGTATCAACGTAGGCAGCTTGTGGAACGCTTCTAACCCTGACGTGTCGCTTAGAAATAAGCACATGCCTAGCAATGAAGCTCAGGTTGACTCTACCGTTCAGCTTAAAGACGGTGTTGATATCGTCTTTATCAAAGGCTGCATGGTGAAAACTATGAAGGAGGTTCTTCAATCTACTTGGATGGTCGATCACCGCAGGTTGCGCAACGTCAAGAAGATGTTCAAGGATGACGCTCACTACAACTCTTGGGTTGCAAAACTCAAGAAGCAAGGCCGTCTTCCCGAAGCTGGCAACTGGTGGACTCGTCTAGTTACTGAGTGTGACAAGGTGGTTAAAACCACTATTGAGAAGATTGACCAGACTATCGAGTCAGTCAGACTTCGTAACAATTACAACCTTATCAGCCCTACACCTCTTAATGCTTCACAGCTTGAGATGGTTGCTAGGTATGTCTCCAAGATGATGCGTGTTCAAGGTGCGTGTGGTCGCACACCAGAGACTCGCAACACCGGACTTAGAAATGCTAAGGACAGCATCACCCAGAAAGGCCACGAATGGATCGCCAAGGGTATGAAAGAACACTTCAACACCCTGTGTGATAAATTCGCAGCATGGGGACTGGTTGAGCAAGACGGGGTCAAACTCAGCAGAACTCCTGTTCGTGTTGCTATTGCAATAGCGCACGTAGTTAACAACCACTCCTTCGTAGGTAGAGAAAACCCAATCGTCACGGATTGGCTAATGGATCGTAAGGAATACTTCAACACCTACTTGAGTATCCTTAAGACCTACAAGAAGGTTACTGCTACTAAGTAGCAGATAGTCTCTCTCACTTCTAATCTCCTCGCAAGGCTTCGCGGGATAGTCTTTGGCTCGGAACAAGGCCTTCGCTCGGAAGCCTCGCTCAGTCCAACCAAGCAAAACACACGGACAGTAGTAGTCTCTCTAGCATGGTAGCGGTAGTGGTGTGGGGAATAGAGGCATATGGCTTCTATTCAATTATCTACTTATCAAGGAGTATCTATCGTGCTAGAAAAATTCGCTTTCATTTCCCGTCACATTCCAACCGAAAGCCAAGTTCGCTTGGCCTTGGAAAAAGGAATTGAGCTTGTTCATGTTGGTGATCGGGACGGGTTCACTATTAACCCGAAAGAATTTATCGCTGCCGATTTTAGAGGAGTCGTGGTCGTTCACGCTCAAGCAGCCCTGACTTGCTTTAAGTACGGATTCTCTGTCGGCGTGTTTAACAATGTTAACAGGGCTCCTCTTGGTGAGAAGCCAGTGTTCGAGACTACTGAGTTATTCATAACAGAAAGGAATATCTAATGTTCAATTTGTACAAGCCCGTAAGGGCAGGCTCGCATTACGAGTTAGACCTTGATCTTAACTTCATCTGCTTGCATCCATTCGAGATGCAAGCACGTGAAGAGGCCGCACGGTCTAATGATGATGAATATCACGGAGGGTACTTCACTCTCCGTGACTTAGTAAAATTCCTCGATCATCACAACATGAAACTAGAGGATCTCCGTCACTGGAGTCCACCAAAGAAAGGGGCATAATATGGGCATCTACATAGCCCGTTTCCACACAGATTTACTAGTAGAAGACTATCCCACTCCTTACGGAGTGGGTGAATACAACGAAGCAGTAGCCTATGTGGAAGACTACTGCAATCGCATAAAAGGAATCGAGCCCCGCTTCGATCTCGTTCTCTATACCGGAGATGGCAGAGAATATGAACGAGCCAGTATTGAATACTGGAAAAAATACCTTCCTAATCCTCTTCACCCTCAAGGGTGATGGGGATTTTTTTTAAAAACCCTGTCGCACTTCGTGCCCACTTTATATTATCCGCTCCCTGTCGCTCGCTCCCTCAGGAGGTAAGCCAATGCTGTTAGTGGTACTTCAAGTAACCGTGCCGGTAGTGGTGTGGGGATACTACCACGCTGTTGTGCGTAAGATCCTATAACTCATCCTATCTAAGGAGTATTCGCATGTTGACTAACGTACAAGGACTTATTAACGAACTAACTACCTATCAGATTAATGAAGGGTACAAGCTCGGGGGCAAGGGCCCTGCTATGAAAAAGCTTGCTGGAACTATCAAGGAGATCTTTCCAAGCTTATCTGATGCAGACAAAGGAATCTTTCTTGCAACAGTAGGAAGAGGCAGGTTCGCAATCAACAAAGACATATGGGATATGTTTTGCGAAGCTGTAGGCATCGAAGCCCCTGCACCAACACCTACACCAGCTCCTGCTACACTAGCACCGCAGACAAACAAGGTTGCGGGCGAGATCTTGGAGCATGTCAAGGGGCACTTGGTAGCCATCAACTTGCTAGACAAGGCTATGGAAGCACAGTTGAATACCATGGATCGTCAAGCTGAAAAACTTGACTCTCACCAAGCTATCCTACAAAGCTTAGTAGGCATGGTTAGCGACCTACAAAAGCAAGTTGCTGAACTCAAGAAGCCTGCTTCACCCCGAAGAGGAGCAAGAGCTAAAGTCGAAGACAGTATCGAGCTTGCTTCCGTGTAAACCAAAAGCCTCTACCCGAAAGGGTAGGGGTTTCTTTTTTAGAAAACCCTGTCCTCGCTACGCTCGCTCTGGATTCGTACGCAGTCGTTCCTCCTGCGGGCAATTGGCAAACGCTAGTCGCTGTTACCCCCTGTCTTGGTGTGGGGTTTCCAACCTTTGGCAAACCACCACGGACTTCTAGCGGAAAAAGAAGACAGTATAAAAGGATCTCAATGTCCTTAATGTAACAAGATGGTGGGGAAAAGGTTATGGGGAACTAACTTCATTTCCTAAATTACCTACTTTATCACATCTTTTACGCTGTTTTTCCGTGTGTGGCGGTTTCGGTGTGGGGCTTTACGTCGATGCGTACTGCCCTTTTTCGTTTCCAGTTCTTGTAAAGGAGGTAGTTATGCCACGTAGAAAGTGCCCCGTCAGAGATGTCAGGGTGCAGAGCACAGTGTTGATTGATGTCAGCACCAGTGAGCGATTCAAGGTACTCACAAGTGATGAGTACGCATTATTTCTGGAAGGACTTGTTGTCCAATCAGAAGGTCAGAATCAAATGAAAACTACAAAGGAGATTTGCAATGTTATTTAGTTCCAACAACAGCGTTAACTTTCGTCAAAAACTGGTAGTCCTCGTAGGCTTCCAAGTATGTCTTATACTAATCGCCAATGTGTTTTGTGCAAACGAAACAGCGGAGGCAATGGTATATGAACTGCAAATGGATGAAATGGCAGACTACTACGAAGGAAAAGAACGAGTCAAAAATAGACTCGCAGAACTTGATCTACAACGATGCTGCTCAGGCAGAGTTGCAGAAGAAAAAGAGTGCAAAGTAGAACACTGCCACTGCATGGGTATGCCAAATGCTGAGTGCCAAGAGATCTGGTGTGACAACCCAGAGATCATAACTGATGAGATATGGTTCATGGATCAAATGGACATCTCACGGATTAATATTGATCGTAAATACAAGGAAGGAAAATACCTTCTCTTTGTAGATAAGATCGGAAGGGTATTCAGATTTGATTTGTCCTTAGAATCAGAAGAGTATAAACCCCAAAAAATAAAGGAGTTCATACGTGATTAGTACAACACAAGAAGCGTTCCAATTCTTTGCAATCATACTGTCAGGTTTCATACTCTTTGGAACCTGCATACTATTAGGATATAAATTACTATGCCTAATCTAAAAGCAAAGTTATTTCTACTACTCACCGGAGGCATACTATTTGTCTCCGGTTGCAGTAAACCCGATGAAAACCTAACTGATTCTTGCTTATACATAACACAAAGAGTTCCAAGCACCAAAGAAGTTTGGGATCAGTTAGAAGAATCTGCAAAGATGGAAAGAAAAATCCGTCGTGCAAACGTAAAAGTAAAACAACTCTGGCCTATGCACCCCACAGATATATCCGAATCAAACATACCAACGTTTCTTAGAGATCCGTACAAATGGTATCTATGTAGAGATAACGAGTGGGAAGTCTATGCCATATCAACCAACAAAGGAAACTAACTATGTATAAAGTTCTAAGCTTGCTTATGATTCCAATCACGTTCTTTACCTTCTTCGGCATAGCAGACTTCTACGTAGCTAACAACTACACAGAAGGTTCTATGATGGCAGCGTTACTATCTACATTCACTCTAAACTTATGCACACTAGGGTACACCCTTAGTAGATGCTAATAAGGAGGCTTCATGAGTTTTACCTTAAAAGCAGTGCTAATAACCGCAGCAGTGTCTCTATATTTTTATAACTTCCCTGTCAAAAAATATACGGAAGACCCTGTTAGATTAATGTTGATACCTTACAACGTAATGCCAGATCCTAAACATAGGACGGATTCAATCTTAATGGCAGACGAAACAGGTAAGAAGTATCTACTGAGTTTTAGAGGAATCATAATGGACTGCGAACATTACCTCACACCGCTACGAAACTTAACAAATAAATTAGACCCCTACTACGAATAAGACTCCTATCAACCATTAACCCTGCATCACCCTTGAGGTGGTGTGGGGTTTCTTTTTGCCCACGGTTTTCCATTTTCGTTTTTCCCCTTTTGGTTTGGGGTTTCGTCATGGGTTCCGGTTTTGGTTTGGGGCTTCGTGGACACATGCGTGTTCAAGCCCACACTCTAGCATTGAAAGGAGATTGCAGACATGAGCGTAAGGATTCGCATCATCGAAACCGTGCCAACGAAGGCACATAAACGATCACCGCTCTTAGCAAAACTAAGACGCAAGCTGATCAAACTTCAACACCTAAGAGATCAAGGAACACCAGATCGAATAGGCGAAGAAGACGTTATACAAACCTTAGAACGTAAACCCAAAGTTGCCCGACAATTTTGGCAACAAGGAGGATACCAATGGGCTGGATAGAAATCCTAGCAATCGGACTCATACCCGGAAGCATCAAAGTTTCCCGTGAGTTCGGCAAATTAGACGTGAGCATTACTCCCGCAGTATTTATGCTCATCGAATTTGTATGCAAAAAAGCAAAAGAACTTTTGACTTCACCGTCGAAGCCAGAAGAACCCACCGAAGTTAAGACGGTTTCTTAACACAACAACAACAACAAAGGATCATAACAATGGATATCAAAGAAGTAATCGTAAAGTCTAGCCTCAAGCAACGAATCACCGCAGCACTTGTAGCAGGTGCTTTAGGTGGTGGCTATTACTACAACGCTCACGCAACCGTGTCTCCCCAGCAAGCCGTAACAAGCGGAATGCACAAGGAAAACACAGTTAAGATGACCGTACTTTCCGGCAAAGATTTCATCGATGGTAAGACTAAAGCACCTAAATCTACAGTGCTTAATGACACAGCAGACTACAAAGCTGCAAGTCTTACTATATACATCGATAGAACTCGCTGCCCTAACTTAAATTACGCTAGCCTTCAAGGCAAAACCATTAGCGTAAAAGGATTTGTACAAGAGTGGAAAGGTAAGGACGGCAAATCCAAACCCGAAATCAAAGTAACTGATCCTTCCCAAATCAGCGTAGTGAATTAATCCCCACTACGAGCACTGAGGAACGAGAGAAGAAGTGCAAGCTAAACCTTCGCTTCTTCTCTCACACTGTATGACTAACCCAAACACCAAACATTCTAGGAGATTGATATGAGCAACTTTGAAGCATTTGTAACCGCAAATAGTGCAGCCCAAATCCGTGACTCTAAAATCGGAGGAAGGTTTTGGAAAAGGCGAGACAGCTTTACCACTGGTAACACGCTAACACCTTCCAAAACCACACCACCTGAGCTAGAAGGCAAAACCTTACACATTGCCAAACAAGATGAAGGCTTCACCCTTTACATAGCACACACTGTTGACGCACCCTTTAGTGCAGCAGAAGTATTGTGCCACTTAAAGGAAACCGAAATCAAAAACAAAGAAGGCCTTGTATCACCAGTCCTTAAAGGGATTGCAATGATCAACGGACAAAGCTCTGAGATTGTTATCAGAGCCAATAGCCTTCAGCAGAAACAAGACCAAGTAAACAGGGCAATTGCAGATGGTAGAACCAATGCCATCGTAAGCAACCAACCCGATCTTTACATGTCCATTGCGACATACAGCACTAGCAAAACCAAGCCAGTCGTACCAGCAATGAACAGTAATGAAATGCCAGACGAAGACTTACCGTTCTAGTATTTGATCGCCCAAAGATAGCTCTCTAGTGATTCCTGCAAAGGATGAATTAGAGAGCTTCTTTTTTTCATGTGGGCAAGTGAATATAGACAGCACCTTTCTAGTAGTAGTGAGCAATCACACCCTACTAGATTGGTGCATTTTTTTGAAAGGTTTCTGTTTGGATTAGGGTTTCTCATATTAAAAACCGCTAAATACTTAACACAAAAGGAGCATACGATGGCAACACTAGTTCATCCATCCGCAATTGAACAAGACGATAAGCTGCTGCATCGGCTAAAAAACTATAGGCTAGCTCCAATAGGAACACCTCTAACAAAAGATGACACCTTAATCGTAAGCTGGGATTACAGACACAAGGCTGCAACACTTCTTCCTAGCCGTATGCTAACTGTCATTGTTCTTAATCCCACCAACGAAAGCCCAATGATAACTGTCAAAGGTGTGCATGTAGAAAGAAGAAACGGATCTGTAATAATGCAGTCGTATGATAAAAGAGCACAGCAGAATATGTACCGGCTCTTTAAAACCATGCCAAACACTTGGGGTGGTAAGACTTGGTTTAACATGGGCAAAGTTTATGACATCTCTAGAACACCATACGCATACCTTCTAGATACCCGCCATGCAACTATCATAAACCCTTTCGGAGAAGAATACGAAAAAGATATCACAAGCTATTGTAGACCTATTGACTGCTTACCCTATGTCAGGGAAGGAAGAACCCCTCGTTACAAACTAACTGCTAACCAGACACCTCTCTTTAAAAGTCTTGCAGATGCTGTAGCAGGCAACGCTGTATCAACCGTAGAGTCTTTCTATACCACAGAGCTTGGAGAAGTTTCTTTCACTCTTAAGCAATGCTTAGATTACATGCCAAGAGATACAAGCGTAATGGCAGGGATTGCCAACTGGCCTTATGAGTTAGTACCACGAGCTTACTTAGAGTGGCTTGTAGCAGACGGAGATCTTGGCGACAGTGTAATGTCCACCGCACTACCTGGACCAAACGCTTTACGAGATAGCATCTTATCCTTTCTTTCAGAGACTACTATCTTCAAGATGTACAACGGAACACTTGAAGAAGAAGGCAAACTAAAAGTAATCGGAAATACCAATGACAATCCCATGACTCGAAGCCTGCGTAAACAACACGTCAAGATGGATACAGAAGATAGAGATATGGTACACCGAGACTTCTGTACTTTCGGCTACTGGATCAAAGACACTTTCGTTCCAGCGGGAACTAGCAGCTACATACCTTTTGAAGCTCACGGGCCTGCAACTTGGCTTGAAGCTCATGATGGTAGAAGAGATGCAGAGAGTCTTCCTAAACATCTTAAGACAGGACTTACTGAGTTTGAACGGCAAGAGAAATGGACTCCTACAGAAAAGGAAAACTACGATTGGAAGCCAGTACAAATAAGCACCAACGTAAACAAAGCATTAGAACATCTCTTTAACCTGCACCAAAGGCTAGATCTCTGGGAACAAAGACATGACTTTCTTCTTAGAAGAACCGAGCTTGAGATGAGTGAACGAGACAGGGAAGAAATGGACTGGGAGTTTAAAGAGCATGAGCTTGAAATGAAAAGAATCAAAAACGAGTATGTAGGTATCCTTAGCTTGCACAAAGATTCTATTCCCGCAGCTTGGGGAATCAAAGACCGGATTATTAAGCTTAGAACTGTAGCTAGTTATGATGCTAGGAAGATGGCAGATCTTATTGAAGACATGCTGGAATATGCAAGCTTAGAAGAAAAGCGTAGCGAAGAAGATCAAATGTACTGGATCTTAGTAACTCAAAAAGTGACAGAATGGAGAGAGTTTAAGCAAGAGCTAGATAAAGAAAAAGATAAACACTTAGAAGAAGCAAGGCTTATACGACCTGCTATACCTTGGAACATGATGAAAGACTTAAACGTAAGCCAGACTGATGACGCTGCATCTTTAAGATGGGCAATTCGATTTGCCAAAACTCAAACCCCTAGCTTATCAAAAAGGAAATCCAAATGCTTCCAGTAAACCACGGCATCTTTCCACAAGATGAACTCGTTCCGGTAACAACCCTCTGGACATCTAAGAAAGGAACAGGAACTCTCTGGGGCAGACTCACAGAAACGATGAGAGTCTTTCTGTTCCCAGGACAAGCTGGAATCAAGAAAGCTAGACTGGCAATCATGGAAAAGACAGACATAGCTTGGTACACGCTTTGCTCTTTAGAAGATCGTCCTTACGGTTGGTGCGGAGGGTTTGGACTTAGCTATGTAAAGATCAAGCTAAACAACAAAGAAAAACCAACAGACAGTGACAGTTATGGCTTGTACTTTTCGCCATACTATAAGGAGAAAGTAGCATGAACCGTTATAACTATTTCTGGAATGATAGCTACTGGGATATCTACGCAAAGGATATTGAAGAGGCACAGCAGTTAGTCTTTGACTTGGATAGGATACCTTATGATATAATACATATCCCCACCCTCAATATAAACATGGAGGTAGTTGATGAAGACAAAAAAGACACGGCAGCAAAAAGCCAAAAGGATATTAAATCTAACAGCAAGAAGAATGCTAGCAAAGCTACTGGCTATGAAACCTATCGACTTAAATCCGCGAGCATTTGAAAGCTATGAATTCTGCGAAGAAGTTAGAGACATGTATGAAAGAAACAGATTCAAAGCAGATAGACTATTAAAGAACTATGACCTAGCAAGTATCGTGGTGTAACCATGTCAAACATGAAATTGATACGAGAAGGACTGGAAGCTGCGGACGATCTATCAGTATTGTTCCGCAGCATATTAGGTGAAGTTACTACAGCAAATGATAAGAGAATCAAGAAGCTAGAAAAAATCATCTCTGAAAAAAGAATACTTATTCACATAGCCCTAGCTGAAGCCGTAGCAGCAGAGAAATTAACAACCAAGAACAGGACCTCTTTATGAACGCAATTCTCTCGCATCCATTATTTGCAAGCATGGTATGCGAACATGCAAGAAAAAGTTTAAACAAACAAAAACACAAATGTGACTTCTGTTCTTTTACTGGAACAGATTTAGATAACTTTAACGAAGACCTTAGAACCTGTTCTCGCTGCCAAGAGTATATAGAATCTATGCGGATTTGTGGAATGGACGTAGATGATATAACAAAAAGGTTTGGCTTACTAGGAAGCATACGAGCTATGGAAAACTGCATTGGATCTTGTGCTCCCACCAGTGCAATACTTAGTAGTTTTAAAACCTTCTTTAATAAAATGAAAACCATCCCTGAAATACGACAAGCCATTTCAGAAGGAATTGAAAACGAAAAACGAAAAAGGGAAAACGGAGCTAGCGATTAATTCGGTACTGCTTTATACGGGAAAGATAAAGAGCCGCGTCTTTAACTACGTGAGGGTTATACTGTTTCCAATCACGAAGATGACCCCATGTCAAATGACAATTAGGACCGTCCTCGCAAAGAGACAAAAGATTAGAAGGGTCTAACTCTAAATCCGGTCTAAGATGAAACGGTTCGATATGGTGTACAGAAACGTTCTTACTTTTACCACAAGCCTGACAAGTTGGTTGAGTAAGTAAATGCTTTTTCCTAACACCATCCCACTTAGGTGACCGCAAAGAATCCCTTGGAGGTGAGCTTTCAATTTTAGATTTCGCTGCACCAAAAATCATCTCTCTAATTGCTTGAATCATAGCTTACTCCTTTAAGTATAATTATATAATACTTTAACTATACCTAAAGTCGTTTATTAGTTCCATACTCCGTAAAGGTTTCCTGTTTAATTTTTGATTATTCGGGGATAAATACCTGTCCACTTCTGTACGCATTTGTATGATCCCAAAACAAAAGGAGCTGTATGAAAGTAGTAGACTTATTTGCAGGAGCTGGAGGCTTTAGCACCGGAGCAGTACAAGCTGGGTGTGAAGTTGTATGGGCTGCTAACCACTGGAAAGATGCGGTGCATGTACATGAGTGCAATCACCCCAAGACTTTCCACAGTTGTCAAGACTTACAGCAAGCAGACTTTACTACCTTGCCACAGTACGATGTTCTGTTAGCCAGCCCCTCTTGCCAAGGGCATAGCAAAGCTCGGGGAGCGGATCAACCAAGACATGATGCAGCAAGGAGTACAGCATGGGCTGTTGTTGCCTGCGTTGAAACCACCAGGCCCAAAGCTTTTGTAGTAGAGAATGTCACAGAGTTTTTAAGCTGGGAACTATTCCCACAATGGAAAGGCTGCATGGAAAAGCTTGGATATAACTTAGCTTCCAACATATTAAACGCTGCTGACTTTGGTGTGGCTCAATCTAGGATAAGAGTTTTTATTACCGGATCTAAAGCTCAACCTTTACAAGTTCAAACAAACCCATTTAAAAAACACATACCTTTTAAAGACTTAATTGAAGACGGGGATTATAAGTGGTCAACCGTTTCTGATAAAGCTGATAGCACTAAAAGAAAATGGGCTAACGGAATTAAAGACCACGGAGATAATTTCTTAATTGCCTACTACGGATCTGAACGTGGGGGTAGAAGTATTAAGAAGCCCCTTGGAACAATAACCACGAAGGAAAAGTTTGCTCTTATCAATAGGGATAAGATGCGAATGCTTTCTTTGAGTGAATACAAAAACGCTATGGGATTCCCAGAAAAATACCTATTGCCTAAAAGCAAGAGCCTAGCACTTCACATGCTGGGCAATGCAGTCTGCCCTCCCGTTGCAAAAGAGATCCTAACCCAAATGAAAGAGTGTATTTAATGTCACGACACAACGTTACAGCACACGGTAAAACTTACACCTACGGATACGACAATTGCGTTCCCGAATATTATTTGATGAGTATAGATGATAAAGGACAACGGGAGTTTTTAGTTGGAGGTATGGCAAGCTTTGCTGGAACAGCAGGCAATCTTTTACAAGAGTTTAAAAGGCAAAAGCTTTTAGGAATCATTCATCCCGAACACATAACCCTTGCAGCACTGGATCTTCCTATTCCCCAAAAGGAGTTTGTATGAAAATACTTACGCAGATATCACCAGCAAAAGTCCAAAACTTAGTAAGACTTCTATCCGAAAGACTCAAGCTAACCACAGATGTATCCAACTATGCGCCAGGTAGAAGAAGGTCTTGGCTACAATACGAAGCACCGCTGGGAGCAAGTATGCCTTGGAGAAAAGCTAACAACGACCAAGAGCTATGGGGCGAAATCCTAGAGATAGGAAAAGAGATAGGCTTCATTCCTGAGCTTGGACTAGCTTCTCTTGGAGGAACTATTAAGCCTCATCGAGATGCGTCTTACGCTGACTACAAAGCCGTAGGCATTAACTTAGGAGGTACGACTTTTGGATATGAAAAGTCTTATCCAGAATACAAATGGGCTCCTCAAGAACGATTAGTAACACCAGCAGAAGTAAGTGAGACAGATTTAATAGGCGGGGAAGTGTACGAGTTCAACTGCAAGAACCTACACTGGACAACCAACGTATCGCCCACCCGATGGGCAATTAATCTTTGGCAAGTATCAAACAAACAAAGAACCCAATACGAAACTTTTAAGGAGATTCACAATGGAAACTAGCCGTCTTGAAAACCCATGGCCAAACGTACCGTTTTCTTCTAATGGAGCTGCACACTCTAAAGAAACAGTAAACAGTGTGAACGCAATCTTATTGAGGTTAGCGTTTCAAGCAGCAGAAGAACACATCAACCAAACAAGAATTGGAAATGGGTCAAAATCTTTTGAGAAGTTTAAATTGCAAGCAGAAGAACTAGAAAAAATTTTAGCGTTTTTTAACCCTTCTTGGAAAAAGTAATCTTAACAAACAGGAGTTTGTCATGCCCTACTGGTGTATCAATGCAGTAACACTAAAGCACAAAGACAAAGAGCACCTAGCATTTATTGCAAATGCTTATAACAACGGCAAGCTGCTTAGTTCTATTCTTAAAGATTCAACAGAAGCAGATCCTAAATTAATAACCGCGTGGCGGTTTGATAACTGGGGAACGTCAAAAGAAATTCAAAGACCTCACGAAGATGATGTAGAACCACACCAAGAAAAAGATGATGAAGAATGGTTCTTAGATCTAAACTTTGAAACCGCATGGACTCCACCACTAAAGCTGTATTCACTGTTAAGTCTTGAAGGCTATAAAGTACAAGCTTATTTTTGGGAATCCGTCAAAGGCTATTGTGGAAGATTCTTAAATAACAATGAAGCGTTCTATCCAATTGAGGTACTTGACTCTCAATGGACTTCAGCAAACCTCCCAGCAGATATCGACTTTGCATTAGGAATAACAGAAAGGTTAGTAGAGTGGGAAGATTATGAATATGAACTTGAACAACAAGATAAAGAAACCTCTGCCTTGTTTCAAGAGAGTTCAAAATGATACCAGACTTTGCAAAACCTAAATTTGAAATAGGTAATACCAGACTGTCTCCCAAGATATCCAAGCTTGCAAAGACTGTTCTGTTAGTAGAGTTGTATCTTGACCGCCATCAACTAGGAGACTGGGATAACTCGGAAGAAGATACACAAGCTTTAAACAAAAGTGCTATTGAAACTAACGACTTAGTGATCTCACGGTTCAATACAACTTTTGGTTTGATAAAAGTTATGACAAACAAAGATAGAAATAAAACTATCGTGCTGTTTGAAGATGAATATTCACCTGACATTTAATGGAGCTTAGTTATGGATGACGAGAAAATACAAATGCTTCCGTTTCAATTACCAGAACTTCTAACCTTTATGCTTCTATTTAGAATCCTCACTCATAGAGATGATGGACTAGCTAAAGTAGCAGAGCTCTTAGACGCAGATGAAATGACTGTTAAAAAACTAAAGATAAGAGTTCACGATTACCTAGAAACACATACAAACAAAGAACTAGACTTTGAACCATTAGACTTTAATAAAGGAGAATTATAAATGGTAAACATTAAAGACACCATGATTATCAAGAAAATGCAGGAGGCTCTTCATTCATTCAATAAGATGCTCAATCGCTTTAACCGAAGAGTGTAGACAAGCAGCAGAAACTGCAAACATGTTTCTTATTGTCTACATGCAGATAGTAAAGCTTAGCTAGACAGAAGACATCTCTGAGCTAAATGATTCCGCTGTCGAACTACACCAAGAGATAGGCAAACTAAGGGAGCTAGTACAATGAGCCACACACCAAGACCGTGGAAGCCAAGCCTCTTTAATATTGTTACCAATGTTACCGGACTTATACAAGAAAAACCAAAGGCAACACCACTCAAAGTAGACAAGGGGTTGCTAGAAATACTCGATGATAATGAAAACACTGTTGCTTTCGTAAACCTAGAAGACACATCCCTAAGTGAAAACGATCTTGCCAACGCTAACCTCCTCGCAGCAGCACCAGAGTTGTTAGCAGCGTTACGAGAATTGCTTTACGTAACAGAACCAACTTTCGACAACCGGCACGAAAGAGAAGCTGCTATCGATGCTATCAACAAAGCAACAGGAGAAGAAGATGCCCCTTGAACCTTTAACAAATCCAATAGATCTTGAACCTAATGTGCAAGACTTAATGAATAACTTTACAGCTGTAATTGAAAACGCTCGTATAGATGCTATGTGTTTATACCTTAGACTTAATAAAGAAACAGGGGATCAACAATGGGCTCTAAATGTATTAGATCCTTTAGACGAAATAGAAAACCTACTTAGACGTATTTACAAAGCAAAAGCTTGTGCGTGGAAAAGAGGTTCAGATGGTGGAATTATTATATCAGATTAACTAACAGGAGAATAATCATGCCTAATTATTGCGAGAATGAATTAAGAATACGTGGTAATAAAAAAGATGCTTTGGATTTTGTGGAAAAAATTAAACTAAAAGATAGACCTTTTTGTTACTCAGCGTTGTTTCCTATCCCAAAACCTTTGCAAGAAGTTACCTCAGGAAGCGAAGAAATTTATTATGAAGTCGTATATGGTAAACCACCAGACTGGGTTTTAACTCAAATGAAAGAAGCAGGGTTTGAAAATCCAGATAAAGAAACAATTATAACTTGGTATGCAAAAAGAAGCTTGTCAGCAAGCGATGCCGTAGAAAAAGTAAAAGCTATTGCAAATAAGTATAAACAAAACAAAGAAACCTACGGACATTTAAGTTGGTATGGTTGGTGCATATCTAACTGGGGAACTAAATGGGGTGCTTGTGATAGCGAACTGTTGTGCTCAGAAGAAATAAAACTTAAAGGTAAAGAATCTTGGGAAGTAGAATATAGATTTAATACTGCATGGAGTCCACCTAAAGAAGCTTTGTTGCATATCAGTGAGATGTTTCCAAACCTAAGTTTTGTTTTGAAATACTGGGAAGGTGGTTGCTGCTTTAAAGGAGTCTTCAAATTTGAGAACGGTGAAGTCTTTAAAGATATAACTAAAGAATATACCGGCCACCGTGGTGGTTAAACAACTTATATTAAAGGAAACCTATGAGCCCCTACCTAGATTTAATAGATAAGATTTTTCTAAACCTAGGGCCTAATTCAATACAGCATAAAGAAATGCAGGCTAACGCTTTAGAAACAGTAATACTATTAGTAAAAGTTATGAAAGAACCTTACTTAGAAATATGTGATATCTTAAAAGAAAACATTTTAGATCATCTAGCTTCTGTGACTGGTATTGAAAAAAAAGAGTTAAAAACCCGTTTGGAATATTGTGTTGAAGAATCTATAGAAGACATTGCAGATCAATCTATAAGACACATGTACGATTAGGATTGTATACTATACGCATCTTGTTTAACCTTAACTAAGGACTTGTCTTAGTTCACGCAAACGCTTTAACCTTAACTAAGGAGAATCCTAATGACATCTACAACCCCTGCACCTACTAAAACCAAAACAAAAAATAAACCAGAAGATGTTCTTCAAGCTCTTATGGATTTACCAAAGGTTAAAGAAGACCTTTTTGGAAACCTTCCGCTTATGAAAGAAAGTGTTGTCAATGTTTTTGATGACAAGTGGAGAATTAATCTTTGGGTTAGCATTCATAATCCAGTAGTTCCAAACGCGGGTCGTATCTTAAAAAGTTATTTTGTTAAATTTGGTAATGGCAGGTTGGAAATTTTGGAGGATTGAGTATGAAGATGTTGGCTATTTTGTTGATCGGTTGTGCAGGGTGTACAAAAACATTGGAGTCAAATGCCAACACTGATGTATATCCTCATGACCCTAACGTAATTCAAAAGGTTAACCTTGGTATGTCCTTTAAAACGCAATGGTAAACCCTCAACCACTGGAGATTTTATGTACACATTTATAGCCGGAGTATTGTTTGGAATATCGTTAGTGATTTACATGGCTAAAGAAAATGCAAAGCATAGTTTTGAACAGAGCTTTGGTCGAAGAAAATAAAGGAAGCATAAGGCCAGCACTAAGAAGCAGGCAGTTCTTTTTCGATGTGGACTGTCTCTTGAGATCCGGTGCTGGTTTTATTACAAGGGAGGAAACCCATGCCACACGTATCGTTAAGATTAATGCGACAAGATGATATTCCCGCAGTATCTGATATAGGAGCTAGATGTTATAACTCATCCTACTACGAGAGCGACGAATCATTTTTATCTAAGTGGTGTGGGTATCCTAAAGGTTGTTATGTTGTAGCGGTCAGGGGAAAAGTAATTGCTTATGCGATTACATTCCCCTATTTCAAAGAAGAAGTATTCCCTTTAAATAGTATGTACACTCCTTTCTTTGCACCTACAGGACATTACTTCCACGACATCAGCGTTTGCCCTGGCTATCGTAAACAAGGATATGCAGGGATGCTAATAAACAAAGTATGGAATAGCTCTCCTCTTCCCAAGTCCTTGGTAGCTGTAAACAACAGTCAAGAGTTCTGGGAAAGGTATGGGTTTGTGCTAACCCGCTATGTCAAGTACGGTAAAAGTAAAGCCTCTTACATGCAGTGTTTGTAAGAAAAACGTATACATATTTCTGACAAAAAAAACTTCTTAAGAAAGGAGGCACGGAGATGCCCTATTCAGAACTTCCAACTTCTTATACTCTTTACAAGCTATGGATAGAAGAAAAGAAAAAAGAAGGTAAAGCTAATCATTTAAAAAAGTTACAAGCCTGTTGTTCCAACCCTATTGATTTTTATACATTTTTTATTAAAGAGTTTACAGGTATGGACTCTATTATGGCTTCTCGTTGTTATGCAGAAAAAGCATGGTATAAAGTTGGATGTCCATACTATAACATTCATCCAAATTTTATATCCAAGTTATGCAACTGCAACCTATCAAAAATACCAGCTTCCCTTTTTAAAATGCCACACGAGTTAGAATCTATTCATGTAAGATTTAAAGATTTTCATTCTGAATTCGCATACAGTAGTTCAAAAACAAATAATCTTCGATGGGCAACTTCTATATTGGTTTATGAAATACCTGAAAATGAATATAGTAAACGAACAATATCTATTAGTTTAGATATGTTAATGAATCAAAACGACATAGGTAAAAGTTTAAATATTTATGAACTAAGAACACAAAAAAAAGACGATAGATCTTTATGCATATTTAATATTGTACTTGAAAAAAATCAAAGTTTACAAGACGCTATCAAAATAGCTATTAGTAAACAGTGTGATAAAAAAGGAATGTCGCTGCCAAGTGATTCTAAGTATGAGATATTAATTAAAAACGTATTAAGCCTTTGCAGCACTATTGGATTTCTTTCTGACAATCCTACTATTTGTGAGCCAGATATTCTTGCTGCGGATAGACACCTAATTGAAAAGTCTAACCCTCAAGAACTAGAAGCTCTGCACCAGAAAGCAAAGAACAAAAGAAAATACGGTTGGAACATTGGTACTGATCGTATGTTTGTAGGACCGCAACCTTTTCAGTTAGCAAACAAATCCCAAGCTGCTGAAGGAAAAGAACGGGAGTATGCACACATTAGAGCAGGGCATCCTCACGCTGTTCGGTATGGCAAAGGCAAAGAGCTAGTAAAGATTATGTGGTTTGTACCACTTACTGTAAGACCAGACCTTCCTTTTAAGATAGAACAACAGACCCAAACCACTTTGTAACAGGAGATAAAGATGAATGAAAATGATGCTTTTGAAAAATATAAAAAACTTTTTGATGACCCTTCTATAGCTGCTGGATATGAAGCAATATTTAAAGAAGGTTATAAAGCAGGGGTGCGAGATACTTTGTCTTATCAAGACTTTATAAAAAACATAAAGGTTAAAAATGATAATTAAAACCTGCGACCTTATAGGTATAGAGCTAGACTTTGTAGTAGCCCAACTTGAAGCAGTTGATGTAGATGAAGATTGCTATACCTTTGATTGTAACTACAACCCACATAGTAGGTACAGTCCTTCAACAAACTGGGAAGAAGCAGGGGGTATTATTGAACGAGAGAACATTGCACTCACTGGTATCTCCTTCCCTTGGTTTGCTACGGAACTAGGCTGGTGGGGACACATCAAAGACGTACGTAACGTTGGAGCTACTCCTCTTGTTGCAGCAATGCGATGCTATGTGCAAAGCAAATGGGGAAAAGAAGTAAACATGAAAACGGTTTATGAAGCACTTCAAATTGAAAAGGATTGGAACAATGTTTAACAATCCTAATTTAAAACTATCATCCCGAAATCTGTTTCGTGATCATAGAGCAAAGCCAATGTTTATAGGGGTTTGCCATGCGGTTTTTTGCTATGCTTGCATTGGCTTTTGAATATGGTAGTCTAGTTGAGTCTTGTAGTTACAAACTCTTAAGGGGTATTTAAAAAGATGACTGAGTTTACACCAGAAGAAAAGATTAATTTTTTAATGGCAATAGATATTATAAATATTCAAGACAGTATAAAAAATACTAATTACGAATTTGTTTGTTCTGTACTTAGCGGAAAGAATCCTAATTATACACCGTATTCAAGAATGTCAACTGAAGCTTTAAATGAAAGGTTTGATATCATTTATAACAACAGAAATCATTTTAAAAATACTGTTAAGATTCATAAGCTAACCAGAGATTTAAATTTACTTTGTAAGCCTAAAGGGGATGTAAGCAATGAAACCAAAGCCTAAAAGTAAGACTCCAAAAGAGCCAATTAGATTAACAAAAGATGACAACCTTTTAATTGGTGTCATACTACATAACAACAAACAAGCAACTAGAACCGAAGCTGTTAGGATGGGTTTAATTTTAGCTGCCCAACAATACGGAAATGTTAATTGCCTTATTATGCCTGCAATTAAAAAAAAGATTAGAAAAGAAAAACTTGAAGAATCTAAAAAAAATAAAAAGTAATAATATTTTTTTTTATTAATAATTGATTCCTATTTAAGATGAAGTATAGTCATATTGCTGCTTGAAGATTGGCGTCCTCCGGCAGTAATAAACCTCAGGGGGGCAACCTTGAGGTTTATTTATTTAGATACAATATTAAAAGGATATACTAGTGGGACATTTTATTTTTGTTGTACTTCATATTTTGGCTTTCTTGTGCGGGTTCTTTGGCTTGTTTATTACTATACCACTTCATCTTATATACGCAGTTATGCTTACTCAAGCTAACAACTCGAGAACAAATGTTGTTAAAAAATCAGAACCGCAAAATATGGGTAGGTTGATAGGATTGTGTATCCGTGTATTAATGATTTTCATTGTTGGAATTGTAGTGTTTGTTTTGTTCTTAGGACTTTATTACAGAATAAATGGTCGTGCTCCTTGGCATTAAGATTTGTATTAAAGTAACCAAAGCTTATTTTTACAAGGGTTTGCTACACGATTACTTTGGTATACGGCTTTGCATTAAAGTAAGAACCAAGAAGGTTGCGGTAGCTGCACCCGTTGCGTAGGCTATCACTTCAAAGATATCATCTTGCTTACTGTAATACTTGAATAGGAATACAGATAACACGGCAATAATAAAGCCACACAGGGAAGCGTATACTATCTTGTTATTAAAGATAAAATGCTTTTCCATAGTAAGGAACATTGTCCATAGCGCACCACATAAGAAGCATAGTATGTATCTCATAGCTAATACCCTAGCTCTCTTAAAATGTGAATAAGGTTTGTTACGCTCCTAAGAAAGCCATGAACCTCTATTCCAAAGGTCATGAGTTTAATAAGCCCCTGCAATAGTTCGCTCATAGTGTAGCCAGCCTATAACATGGGAAGGTTACAAAGCTATACCTCTCTCTGGTGGAGATGTAGGATCTCCGGTACGAGGATCAAAAGGCCAATCTTCAATGTCAGGACAGATACATTCCCTTGCATGTTCGTCATGGATAGAACAGTACCATTCTTCGCAAGACTCACAAATAAACCACACAGGCTCCCCACGATGGGGAGTCTTTTTTTTTTGATCTTTCATAACCGTTTAAGAACTTCTCTCACCAAGGGGTGACGAAGAGACTCTTCCTCCGTGAATGTATGTGTGCAAGCCGTTGCTAAAGAAGACAAGCGTTTCATTACGCTAAGTATGTCACAAGATGTTTTGTCAGGGTTGTGTGGTTTTACATCAGTTTGATCAGGGTCACATGAGATAAGGACTTTGCTGTTGTTGCCTACACGGGTAAGAAACATTTTGAGTTGAGCGTAAGTTGCGTTTTGAGCTTCGTCTAAAAAGAGTACGCAGTCTTCAAAAGTGTCGCCACGCATGTAGGCTAAGGGCTGAAAGAGCACGGCTTCTTCCGGCAATTTGTAGGTTAATCTTTTTATTAACCGACGTATTGGATCAAAGTACGGGCTGATTTTTTCGTCTACAGTACCAGGCAAAAAGCCTAGAGTGTCACCAACCTCTACGATAGGTCGAACTACTAAGATTTGTTTTTTGTTTCCAGATAAAAGTTCTTGGATAGCACAAGCTAAGGCACAGTGCGTCTTGCCACAACCAGCAGGGCCAGTCAGAAAGATGAGGTCGTGAGTTGGGTAGTCTTTGGCTACTTTAATTTGGGTTGGGTTGGCGGGTTTGAAATGAAATACCGTTTCGTTGAGGGATGCAGAGGTATTAGGTTTCTTTTTTGCCATGATGCTTTCCTTTATTAAAAGTATTCGCCTTCAAGAAAGAGTTTCTTTTTGGGTCTAACACGGAGAGCTTCTAAGCAGGCCATCCCTAAAGAGATAGCACGGTCATCATGTCGATTAGGTAGATGATCAATCCTAAAACCATAAGACATTACTTTGGTAATGAGTTCGCAAAACTCATCAACTAAAGTGTGCTTTCCACCGCCTTGTATAAAGATTGTTCCGCAATCGGGATACCAGAAAAGCTTTTTATTAACGACTAAAGATCTTACTGTTTGAGCCATCTCATAGTTAGACTTGCCACCGCGAGCTTCAAACTTATGAACAGGAAGCGTTCCTGTAAACTTCTGAAACGTGGATTCCATTTGGTAAGGGTCAATTACTAAAGAGGTAAGTTCATACTTAGATCGAATGTCATCTATCCAGCGTTCAACGGCTTCAATCTTAACAGGGTTTTCTCGAGAACCCTGCATAACGTCCATGCGATCTACATGAAGGGTGTCATCTTCATTGCGGTGTATAAGGGTGCATACAGTTCGATCACGTACTGGACCGTAGTCAATTGAGGCAATATAGGAGACTCCGCTTTGTCCAATAACGTGGGGTGTATAGTCATTAGATACACACTCATCAACTTCTTTACGTGTAAGAAAGTTGCAACCATCAGACGGATCAACCCACTCATTATCAAATAAACGGCGAGCTAACTGAGGCGGTACGGTTCGACGAAGGTCATCCATAGCTGCGGAGTCCATCCATGAAGCTAGCTTGCCCGGTGCTTCGTAAACAAACCAGCGGGGGGAAGACTTAAAAGTTTCAAGCGTGTCATGTTGCCATGTGTACTTAAGGCCTGCGTTGGTGATAACTATAAGGACTGAGCCTGGTCGTTTCTCTCTACCGGAAAGAAGAGCGTTCCATAGGTCTGGTTTATGCCAATGGGTTAGCTCATCCACAATGAGAAGGTCACCACGAATACCGTGAGAAGAAGCAGCGTCTGCTGCAAGGATCTCAATAGAGGAGCCGTTAATGCCGTGGATCTTCCAATTGCGAAAGTCCAGTCGTTTAGCAAGCCAAGGATTAAGGCGGGATTCATCTTGCATGGCTTTAGCTAATAAGCCTGCTTGCTCTTTGTCGGCTGCTGCAACGTATCCGGTAAAGGAGCGGGTGTTAAAGGCTAAGGCCCAGTTGATAAGCCTTGCTATGAGAGAAGATTTGTCGTGACCTTTGGGAAGAGTAAGCCAAAAGTTTCGGTGGGCTGCATAGTCTGGTCGTATGTTCGCTACGTGCTCTATTGCAGGGAGGATCTTGTTAACAAGAGCCCATTGCCATGGTTCTGCAATTTCTCGAAACAAAGTAGGATCTGGACGTGAGTCAATGATGACGTGATTGAGATAACGAAAACAAGAAGTTGAAGAAGCTGACTCTGCTAAGAGGTATGCTTGTTGCAATCCTCTACGCAGCTCAAATGTCGTCTTCGAGTTTTGTATTGCTCGTATGTCGTTTGATGAGTTCTTTTGCATCTTTGTCGGGGAGTTGATAGGAAAGGATTTCTGTTTCATTGTAAAGTGGTAATCCTAATCGGGTGTACTCCGCAACAAGCTCGTTGTGGTTGAGGGTTTGTACCGAAGCGTCTAGAGTTACTTCACGCTTTTCGGGAGCGTCAAGGCCCATAAGCTTTGCACGTCGCTCAGAAACTTTTAAAGCGGTTTCAATTGCACGGGGATTACCTAATTGACATTTAGGCCAAAGGGCGCGGAGAAATTCATCAAGTCGTTGTAGCTCTAACTCACGGAGTTCTGTAGACATCTCCTGAGTCATGTCACGCCAAGTTGTAAGTTGCTCCACGATTTGATTGTGGATTGTAGGAGTGCTTACTCCTAAGTGATCTGCTATCTGCCACACCGACCAGCCTGCAACACGAAGCTGCATTATCTGCATGGTTTGTTGGGCATCAATAATCGCATTTGGGTAAGGATGCGTTTCCGTTATCTGTTTCTTAGACACAAATAATCTCCCTCTTCAGTACCTATAAGGTACGAACTGGTGATTTATCTAGGATAATCGGAGTACAAAGATATGTCAAGTCGTGTATTCAAACAAGTATCCATTTTCTGTTGGACACTCGTATATATTTTTTAAAATCTTAACGCACTTAAAAGCGTTTTCTTTTAAAAACAAATGGGCAACTAAATCGGATTCTCTAACTACAGAAGTTATTTTGCAGGGATCGTATTGAGTCTTTGAAAAGTCTTTAGCCCATTTAAGCATAGCTGAACCGTTACCACGTCTACGCATTTTTGGGTGTACAGTCATAGACCAGATAACAACTTCTTTTTTCTTTTCGTTTATCTCTAAAGCGATATAACATATAGGGGATTTGTCATACTCGAGAAGGACTATCTTAAGTTCATTCTTTTTAAATAGGTTTTCAAAATCTTCATATGTCCAAAGGTCTTCAGAGCCAGAAGCCATTTCAAGAAGAAGAAGTTTGTCGATGTCCGCTACCTTTGCTATTACAGCCACGGCAATCTTATCCGAAATCTCAGGTGATAGGTTGTCAGGGGGTAACATTGGACCTACTCCTTTTTAACGGGGGGAGTCAGGTCAGGCCTGACGGTATATCAAAAAGATATTAGCCGTCTGTAATATACTAAATTTATCGAAGCGTTAATAGATAACTTAAATGATTAAGTTCTGAAAGCATCTCATCTCTTATTGTTAGTAAGTCGGTGTCTTGTGTTTTATCTATGTCTTGAACAAGATCAATCATAAGGTAAGACTTAAACCACAAGATTTGCTCAGGGCAACTATTAACGTTTCCGTAAGATGGGCATTGTTCAAAATCTGGTAAAGCTAACCTTGGATTTTTTCCTTGGTACACTTCTATGTATTTATCTATTAACTTTTTAAAAGATTTGTAAGCGTTATCAAAAGCTACATGTTGTGCATAGCTTTGAGTTTCCCAATGCCAAATTAATAATTGAGTTATCCAATGTAAAAAGCAATCACTTTTCATAAAGGCTCCTTATAATTTCCAGCGTTCATCACTGTCACTATCACTGTCACTACTATCATCGTCGTCCATATCTACTTCATCACCATCGTCGTTATCGGGTCTTCCCATAGCGGTGTTGGTTAGTATCATCTCAAAATACTTTCCAACTAGACTCATACACTGGTCAGGAGTAAAACCTTCAGAAAAACATTTAGAATAAAATATTCGTAAAGCTCTTGGATAGTTGTCTGCAATAAATCCAGACGCTTCGTCAAACATACGAACTCGATCTGGCTCGTCTAAAGGCTCATCATTATTCGACATGTTGTTTACCTTTGATTGTAATAAGACGGCAGTATTCAGCCAAGCATATGGCATCAGCAACACCGTCGTGTTCTGTTCTTCTTCTTTCTGGGATCAAATACTTTGAACCATTTTCAAGAGACTTAGCAAACTCAATACTTTTCTTTTTGTCAGGGGTCGTATAACCAAAAAGTTTTCGTTTCCATCTTTGAGATGTGACTTGTTCAAATGGAATGTATAAAACATCTAACAAACAAATGAGTGATCCAAAACCACGTCCAAAAGAAAAAGTTGATACTACACCTTGTTTAGGCATAGCATGAACCTGTTCTATTGCACAGGTATTAATTCGAGATGTAAATCTTGTTATTTGAAGATACAAATCTTTACAGTCTAAAACCTTTTTATGGTTTTCAACAAGTAATGAGAAGGGGGAGGCATAGCGGACCCCACCTGATATATCCACTATAGCAAACGCTCCCCCCAATCCCGGATCTATTCCTAAGAACAGATCTTGGTTCATACAGACCTCTGTGTAATTTGACGTGAGATTTCATATTCAAGAGCTGCAACAGAATCTCGCAAAGATTTAATTACAGCTTCTTTAGTCATTTGCTTTTCGGGTTTAAAATAAACAGGTTCTTGAAATTGCATACCACCGCCATCTTCAAATTGAAGAACTGCTCCAAGAACAAGACTTACATTTCCACCTGTTGGTGGCAACGTTTGTTTAGATGCTGTCTTCTTTTCAAGGTTTTGTTTGATTGCAGACTTTTTACTTTTGGACTTCATAGCATTCCTTTACTAGGGGTTAAAAACTAAAACAACTGTACCAATAACAATTATTTATTTGGTTGTGGTTGCAGGGGTTGCAGATCCAGTTGATCCAAATCCTCCGGCTGCACGAGCAGTAGTATCAAGCGTTGCAGCATCTACAAAGTTAAAGAAGCCGCAGGGCAAAATTATTACCTGTGCAATACGATCACCAGCTTTATAGGTGAAGGGTTCTTTACCCATGTTGGTAAGCATGATTACAATTTCACCACGGTAATCAGTATCAATCACACCGCCAGTAATAACTAAGCCTTGTGCAGCAAGAGAAGATCTATCACGAATTAAACCAAAGAGTCCTGTAGGGAGTTCAAACCCTACTCCCGTATTTATTTTTTTAGCAATTTCTCCGGGCTGAATAACACCATCTTCACAAGAAGAAAGATCAAAGCCTGCATCTGAAGCATACGTTTTAAATGGAGCTTTAGCTGTTAATGAAAACAGTTTGTATTTAAGAGGAGGCGGTCCTTGGTTTTGTCCACTTTGCATATTAGGATTCATTCCCGGCATCATAGGGTTCATACCCTGCATGTTAGGATTCATCCCGCCCATCATCGGATTAAAGTTTGGATTCATATTAGGGTTCATATTAGGGTTCATACCACCAGTAAATGCACTCATACTTTTAGTTCCTCTTTTTGTGCTGTTATTTCGCAAGCTATTCCATCGCAACCAACGTCGTTCATGTCATGTGATTTTTGTTCTGGCCATTGAATTGGTTTTAAATCTTTGGTCATCTCTAAATATTGCTCAGGGGTTATGCTCTCATACGGCATCTGAGGGTAAGCTCCTTCTTCTAAAGCGGGTAAAAATGATACCGCTTTAAGTTGTGATTCAAACTCTTTCAAAAGAGCGTTAAGATTAGGACCTTCTGTAACAGGATCAAAAGTTACTGTTACTGATACGGAGTTATCTGCCCAGTGTTTTTGTAACAAGACTGCAAGCTCTAGCTGTTCTCTTGCAGAGATGTGTTCTACAGTAGCTACACGTACATCACCCATAACAGGAAACTCTACCACTGTTGTGTGTGGATCTTCTCGATCTCCCATTTTCATTAGCTCGGTTTTGTAGCCAGCTTCTTTAATAGCTTTTAAATCTGCAAGGTGTGTGGAATATCGAACCCTCCGGATATAGCAATTTCTCAAGGGATAATGACACCCAGGAGTGCAACCAGCAAGGAGTGAAACTGTTCCAGAGGGTTTGATCGAGGTCTTACGAATACTTTCTCTTACACCTAACCATTCAGAATAAATACGGTCATAGGTAGATACTGTTTCATAGCCAGCTTCACACCAATCTATAAGAGTCTTTTTAGAGTTGTACGCTAAGAACTGAGCTACACCAGAAAGAGATGTACCAATTCTACGATTGCGAAGTTGTACAGCATTGGTTTCAGACCAGTGCGTAGGTAATAAAGTAATAGCTTTTGAATACAAGAATGCGTATTTAAGCGTGTTCAAAAACTCGGGAAGTGTTTTGTGATGCGGAAGATATGTTTCGTTAAGGTTACATACTTCATAAGGTTCTAATAGTTGTTCAACACAAGGATTAGATCCTTTAACACGGTAGTCTTTGTTGTCAGGAGTTCCTTGTATTCTTCCCCACTGTTGTGCATTTTGAAGCCAAAAATATCCAGGCTCTCCATTAATGCGGGTGCGTTCTGCAATAGCTGAGTAGTCCATACCTAAGCGAGCGTAAACAGAGTTGTTACTAGTCCAGCCGTAAGAAGCTCTCTCAGGGTTCTTAGAGTAATCTTTTAAATCTAAGTACTCTGGGTCGTCAGGAGACCCAAAGCTTATCTCTGCCGTACGGCGTATATTACCTGCAACTACGCAACGCCCTACAAGATTCATAATGTCTACGATATTACGGACAGAAATAGTCTTTCCAGCAGACAAAAGAATAAGAGTTTCAATGTCTTTGAGTAAAGACTTAAGAGGCTCAGGCCCTTCTGCTACCCCACCAAATCCACGGATAGGAGTACCTTTGGGCCGTATCAAAGAATAGTCAAAGAGGGGTTTTGGATACAAACCGAATCCCCAAAGTAAAAGCTTGCCCAGAGCTTCTACCCACCCCTCCCTTGAATCGGGTATAAGAAAAGCTTGTGATGATGTAGTTGGAGTCCAAGTTGTTTTGCCTGCACCATCGGTGTCAAAGCCACAACCAACTCCCAACATACTAACATCCATTAGAAAACAAAAAGGCTTTTCACGGTCTTCTGCAATGTTTGCAGTGCTTACAAAAGCACAATTCATTAAAGGCATCGACCCAACTTTATCTACAATGGGAGTACCGTGTACCCACAAGCCTCTACCGGGAGGTGTAAATTTAAAGTTGTAGATTAATCGAGCCATTTCACCTGCTTCTTTTAAAGCAAGCGTGTGATCAAACGGAAGGTTGTAATGCTTGCAATGATTTTGCAAAATATCAAAAGTTCCATTTACGCATCTAGATACCGTGTCAGCCCATGTCTCTTCTTCACGACGGTAGGTTCTTCGGTAAACTAGCTCTCCCAAAGAATTGGGGCCAGACATGAAACCCCACTTAGGGGTAGAATTATTAAAAATATCAGGCCTGATAAACATAGGATTCCTTCCTGTTGTATTATCATTAAATAATGATTTGTATGATTTGTCAATCTTATTTTCGGAATTGTTCTTATTTTTATTTGAATTACTTTTCCCAGTAATCACAAAGGGAGAGAGAGCATTCCACGGGAACTTTTTTATCCATTGCGAAGAACATTTCTTCTTCCATAATAAACTTTGCATGATTAGCCTCTTCCGTGTTGGAAACTTCTAGAACAATTTCATCGTGAACAAATGCCACGGGATAAAACTTTTCACGAACTAGTCTCCAAAGAGCTCTCTTAGCTCCATCGGCTGCAAGGCTTTGAAAAGGTGTGTTACGAGCTTGAGTGTAAGTGCATCCTCCTCGAACTCTTCCTGTCATGGTAATTGCGTTAGTAGAGAAAAGTTCGTAATGAAAATCCATGCCACCTGTTTTGAGTTTGCTGTTTTCTAATAGATGGTCAAAGTTTTTAAAACTTAGTTTTAAAAGATCTGTCATTACTTCCCAGCAAGTATCCCACATCTTAGGTTCATATCGAAACTCGTTTTTGTTTTTTAACCTTGCTGCATTTGAAAGCATGATTGCTGCCATTGGAATGTTTTTACTTATCTTAAGTAAAGGCCCTTCTAAAACTTCTACTGGAACCATAAGGTTATAGGCAAGGTCTTCTAAAATAGAGTCTGAAAGATACTTTCCAATCTCAGGGTAAATCTGATAGATCAGTTTTTTTCTAAACGCGGAAGCTTCTTCTTTTGTCATGCTTACACCGTAAGAAGCTTTAGCGTAATCAGCTAAAGAGGCTGCTCCTAAACCTCCTGGGATTCCAAAATTTAGAGCCTTGGCTGCTTGACGAAATGTTTTAAAACTTACGGGATTTGTTTCTTTTAACTTTTGAAACTCTTCAAGAGTTATCCCTTGAATCATTGCAGCAGTATATACGTGAGGGTCTATGCCTTTACGAATTGTATCTGCAAGAACAGACGTTCCGAAACGATCTTCACAAATAGCTGCAAGTGTTCGTAGCTCAATAAATGCGTAGTCAATCACTGCAAACTTTTTTCCACTGCGGGGAACAAACAAAGATCTGAAAGATTTATCTCCAGGCATTTGTTGAATGTTAGGTTTAGAAGAACTGGTTCTTCCAGTACGCATAAGCACTTGATAGCTGGGGTGTATTCTTTCTGTAGTGCTTTCTTGAAAGATGTTAAAAAACGATAATAACTTAGAAGTGCTATTAAGACCTAAGAATTTTTTAATAAGTGGATTGTATTCTTTATAAGGTTCCCAGTCTGAAGTTGAAAGAGAAACAAGACCTGAAGTTTTACCTTCTGATAAAGGTAAAGGAATACCATTATTTAAACATACTTCAGAAAGAAGACCACGAAGAACTTTTGTACTCATAGAAGGGAGATGAGATTTTTCTGTATACTTTAATCCACCTCCCATTCTCTTAGAGTATCTTTGAAAAAGAGTAGGGTACTCTTGATCTAAAGATGCAATGTCGTTTTTAATTCCTTCCCTAATAGATAGTTCTTGAAGATTAACTTTACCGGGGTTAAAACCTATTCCATTGCGAGTGATTTTTAAAAGAGCTATAGCTGCTTTAACTTGAATGTGATGAGTTAAAGGTCCGTACTCTTTTATTTTACTATCCGATATTCCAAACTCATGAGATAAGTCTAAAGCCTTTTGATACAAAAGTTTGTATATCTTTTGAGTTGCTGCGGAGTCTGATGCAGCGTAATCAAAAAATCCTTGGTCAACTTTAGTCCAATCTTCGACTTCTAAAAGTTCTCCAAACCTAAGTCGGTAAGGAGATTCTTTGTCTACTGTAAAAGATATGTTTAATTCTTTAGCGTATTGAGAACAAAGCTTTCCTAAGTTTTGAGGAAAAAGCATACCTTCAGAAGAGCCTGCTTTAGATTCTCCTAAGCCAGTAGCTAGACGAATAAGCATGTCTAAAAACATAGTGTCATGCAAACGGTTAGATTCTACAAGATTCCAAACGCGAGGGGTTACTTGTTCTAAAACCCAAAAGTCAAAAGCAGCGTTGTGGCAAACAAAAGTGTGGCTGGTATGAGCTGCAAAAAAAGAGTCTACTTCATAAGGACGAAGTATTATTGTAGACTTTCCATCAGAAACTGTAGCTAAGACAATCTTTGGGTTATCTTCTTTAGATTGAATTAAAACTGTTTCAGTATCTAAACCTAAAATCTTTTCTTCAAGAATTTTCCCATTCCATCCAAAAGTATAAGGGGTGTTAAATAGTTCTTGCATAAGCTCTCCTAGCTATTTTGTACAATGAAAACGTAAGTAGGTGTACCACCAAGTGTTCTGCTAATTTTTTCAATCATTCCAAATCCACGATCTACAGCAAGCTTGCAAAGATCTTCAGCATCTTCACGTCCTTTACATTCAAACAATCTTTGTCGATAGATGTCTCTGTAAGAAATGCAACCTTTATGATGAGTAATTACATGCTTAATAAAGTTTTCTAACTTGCGTTCATTCGGAGTGTAATTAATTCTTTTTAAAACCCTTTGATAATGTGACCTAAAATAATCTAAAACTTTTATGGCGCACTGCATTGCAGGGGCTGTAATAGGTTGGTCGATATCATAATCACCAACAGGAAGAGATGCTCCGTGTAAGTAGTGCATTACTAACGCAAACCTAGCTAAGATAGCTCTATGTTTTCCCCACGCACTTAAATACTGCGGTGGAAAATTTGGATTACGTATAAGAGCATTTTCTTGTTGATGCCACTGATTCCAAACCTGTCTTGCTTCTGGAGAAAGCGGTATAGCTTTTGGTTGATATAACTTTGTAATAGCATCTGGACTTTGATTAGGAGCTTCTATTGGGCACAAAGATAACAACCGCCTGCTTACTGTTTCCCAAGCTTCTTCTAAATCGTTGTCTGGATTAAAAGAAGAGACGGGGTCAAAACCAAGCATTGTGTTAGGGAAGGAGAACAAAAGCCTAGCAAAGAACCCGTCATCTTTTCCGCAGTCGTTAGTAAGCTCTGAAAGTAAGTCGGGCTGAATACCTCCTAATACTGTAAGAGCTGGACAAGATATTATAAGAGTTTCATTATCTGTTTTACGATCTACTTTAACGTCTTCATTCGACCATGTAGAAAGAAAGAATTCTTTGTCACCACCTTTACCACCACGGTATTGATTTAGACTTTTAATCCAAGCTAAGATTTCATCTCTAAAGTACAACATCGATGGATCGTTACGGGTGTTATGACCGTTGTCATGTAGACGTTTTGCTACAGTTTCAACCGTAATATCTGAAACCCAGTAATGAGTAATAGGCCTAGGGCGTGAAGGAGCGTCTGGGATTTCTGTTCCGTTACGCCTAGCTTGTTTAACTTCTTCTCTCCAATCAACAAGATCTCTTCCAAATAAAGACATTTCGTTTTCGTAACGGTTAGCATCTTCTTTTTGCATCCTTCTTATCGGGGAGAGTACACGCTTTGCTGCAGGAGACTTTCCAGAAGACGGAGGTGCTACAATGCAAAAGTATTGATTAGCAAGCTCTGTCCATTTGCTATCTAACTGAATAGACCTTGAAGTTCCAAGACATCGAGCTGCTACAGCAAGCATAGCCGTCGCCATAAAGTCTTCGGGGCATTGAATAGATTGTGAGTGTTGATTAATAAACTCTCTAAGAATAGGCGGGAACACGTCCATTGGAAATGGTTCTGGTTCCCCTGGATCGAAAAAATTTAG
Organism: Flavobacteriales bacterium; assembly: GCA_044369395.1. Lineage (GTDB taxonomy): Bacteria > Bacteroidota > Bacteroidia > M30B66 > M30B66 > CALQRR01. The sequence goes on from JBIPLZ010000421.1 coordinate 88,115, forward strand.
AGGTAAAGACTCCCCAGAATGAATTTCACGGATTTTAGATATAGCTTCCTCACCCCAAAAAACGGTGGGGGTTAAGCCTGCTACTAAAATATCATCAATTCCTTTATTTGCGGGATCAAGAGTATCCCACGTTTCAAACCCAATTTCATATCCTTTAGAAAGAAGCGTTTCTGCAAAAAGTCTTAAAAGTCTAGCTACTCCATTCTTTGAAACTACGTCAGGGTAATCAAAAGAAAGGAGTGCTTTTTTAACATTAAGGTTTTCTAAAACAGGAAGAGCTGAAAGCCACGCTCCTACACCGGGAATAGATATAGTGTAAACTCCGCTTTTCCTCCAAGCTAAGTCAGATTTAATTTCCCCTTCAGTGATTCTTACAGTTGTGGTGTTTGTTGGTGGTGACAGGGGGCAATGTACGGGTGTTCCCGCACTTACACCTTCTCTACTTGACCAAATAATATACTTGGGAGCAAACGGCCTGCGGGTTTTCATGCCCATGATGTTGCCGTTAAGATCTCGAATAGGAATAAGCAAGCCTTTGGGATTAATAGCAAACTGACAATACCCTTCATTTTCTTTGCACGAGCGAAATCCTGGTACTTGTAAAAGGCTTGTACCGTACTTTTTGTTTAGTTTGTTAAGTAAAGAAGTTTCGTCGTATGTTGTAAGCAAAGATCTGTATTGCAAACCTTGAGCTAATGAAAGATCAATGCCACGTTTTCCTAAATCTTCTGCATGAGAATCGTGAAGAGAGCAAAGATTAATTACATCAGAGTAAACTTCATTCCAAAGCTCAAGAGGCTTAGGTCCTGTATTTTGATTGGTGTTATTAAACAAAAGTGCTGTAGCAGGTTCTTCTCCAGCAGGGCAGTATAGATCTGCAAATGAAAGATTTACAGAAGATAAGACATCTTGCGTAGAACAACCAGTACGACAATAAACAATAATTTTTCCTTCATCTCCAATAGTAACTCTTAGTGAAGGATTCTTATCTATGCCTTTACCACTGTGAGATGTGCAAGGGCAAGGAAAAATCCAGCCGTCACTCTCTCGTTGAATGGGCCCAAATCGGGCTAATACTTGTAAAACATAATCGGGTATTTCTGGAACAGATGACATGGTTGGGCCTCTCTGCATAAAAAAAATCCCCCACCGTACACAGGCAGGGGATACCAAGCGTGAACTATAAAACTAGAAAGGAACTTTGTCCTGACGAGCTTCTACAGATTGTTGATACGCAGCTTTAAGTACGCTCTCGTTATCTACCTTGTATTTAGCAATTGCATCTAAAGAAATCTTTGGAGCTCTTGCTGCTGGAAACACAATGTTCCACCAATCTTTTTTAGGGCCACCGCGAGGGTCGTCACTAAAACGAGGCTTGAGTGTTACGGTTTTACCAGCAAGGTTGATAGCCTTAGGGTGGTCAAGGTTAAACAACTCAATAGAAGGGGAGGTCAAACCAAAGTTACGAAGGTCACGGAAGTTACGTTCCAGTTGATCCATGTTAGGTTTGAAATTGTAGTAGATGGTTTTAGTAAGTTGAGCTTCTTCGGGAAGTTCATCCATGCCATCTGCTTCGTTTTTAGAACGTAGCTTGTGTGTAAGAGATACAGTGATCCTTAATTGTGGATCTTGATCTCGAGTTGAACAAAGTTCCTGACCAGTGATTGTGCCGTGGTACAGGCTATTGGCATCGTACATAGACATAATAAAAACTCCTAAGTGAGAGATAGGCCGGGAAAACAATTCCCGACCATTCCTCCCAACGACTAACTTGGGATTACCCAAACAAAAAGATTAAAAATTTTCTAGCACTACTAACGTGGGCTGTCATTTGCTGTCACTTCTTTTGAAATCTTAGATTTTTGTTTTCTAAGTATTTCAAGATCGTCTAAGCTTTCTGGAAGCTCGCCGTCTTTTATTTTTTGCAGGGTTGCCATCAATGCTATTAAGTTCCAAATTGAGGCTATGCCGTGGTCTTCGTTAATTTCACCTTCTAAAAACTGGAAGAGATGACGAAGCGCGGAATCTAAATATCGGCCAAGAGGCTGACCTTTTTCCCAATTCCTGTCTCCATACAGTTGAGCACCAGATTCAAAACGTTTACTTAATTGTGAAATTACAATCCACGGAATAAGATCGTATCGGCCTTTTCCATCTCTACTATCTCTTCGTGATCCAGTGCTAAAATTTTCCATATAACTTCCTTGTTATTTTATTTTCCCAAAGCTTCTTTCTTAGTTTTTAGATATGACACTGCAAAAGGTTCTGCTGCAATATCAGATATTGAGGCAAATGACATTGAAAGAGAACTGTTTAAACTTTCTAAAGTAGTGTTTGTAATTGTCATTAAATACTCAACATTATCGTCTACGATTTCTGCCGTAGAAATCTTGTCTTGTTCTGTAGGACTAATTGCCATTTCGTAATTTTGAGGTGTTTCAAAATCGGGGAAATCTTCTGGAACGTAAACTCCATGTGTTACGTCAGGACAATGAAAACGAGAAGCATTACTAATGCACCGTGCAAAAAGCATGTTGCGGGGGTATGCTTTATAGGTTTGATTACGTGTTAAACCGGCTGCTGTAGCGTCTTCAATACTAAAAGTATGTGTAGGAGTTAAAGGCTTTTTGTCTTTAGTTATTACAATAGAGCAGCACTTAGGAGTAAGTTCTACAATCTCGTAATCGTACACCCTGCTTTTTCGAATCAAGGCTGCAAGCAGGTTTGCATTAATTACTAGTTTTCCCTGAATCACATTAATGCAATCAATAGAACTGTAAGGCCCAATGCCAAGTTCTCTACCTTTAAGGATCTTGACTACAGCTTGAGATACACTTCTTAAATCTTTAAATAAACCACTGGTTAAGAAGTGTTGTGCTGTTTTTTCAATCATTGCGATATCATCGCAAGCTCCATACGTAGTCATGTTTGGCGATCTGACTATGGAATTTTGTCCATTTGATAGGGTTATTACTTCACTCATCTTTTTCTTTAGCCTCTAAAACTGCTGAATGAAAGGACAAATAATCAGAAACAATCTGAACTCTTGTAGAGGGTTTCAACCTTTGAAGATGCCACAGTATGGCTTTTTCAATCATCGCGGGACTTACCTCTAATCCCATCAATTCAACCACTTCTTCAAAAAAGAAACCTTTCTGAAGCGAGTCTTGTTCTGATGTGTTTTGCTTAAAATGATTCATGTTGGGCTCCTTGCCTTATATATTTTTAAGGCAGTCTGGGTGAAAAGTCAAGAACAAAAAATCAAAAATCACGAAAGTTCCGAACAGAGCTTGAGATATTTATAGACACTTCTAAATAAATCGTCTATACTATTTATGTAGGTAACGCCCCCCTCATAAATGTTTTTGAGATTTTTTTATTATGCCAGCTAAAGATTTTGTAAAACGGTCACTTGTTTTAAACACTTCTGTAGCAGAGCGTCTTGACTCTGTTGCTGAAAGCAGTGGTAAAAGTTTTGCATCTGTAGTGCGAGAAGCACTTGAGCATTGGTTAGAACATGGCCATGAAACTCCTTTAAGATCTGGGGCAATATCTGTGGTTTTTACCAAAGAAGAGCTCAAGCTTATTGATAAGCTATGTGAGTTTTTCTCTACCGAGCCCAGCGGAGTAATCAAACAATGTTGGAAAGAATCACTACCACGTCTGTTGGAAACAATGCAGAAACACAAAGAACAAATCGAAGCGATAACCAAGTCCATTTGAGAGTCCTCACTCTAGAGCAGGGGAGCCCGGAGTGGCTTCTCTGGAGACAATCCGGGATTGGAAGTTCGGATGCTCCGGTAATTGCTAATGGAGTGCATTTTGGCAGGGATCGTTTGCAGCTATGGAAAGAAAAGATGGGTTGTTTAAAACCACCTTCTTTTACTCCATGGCAAAACAAACGAATGAGAAGAGGCCAGATTATGGAGCCGGATGTACGGTCCTGGTATCGCCAATTCACTGGATGTGAGGTAGAACCATTGTGCTGTGTACACACGTATATGGACTGGTTGAAAGCAAGCTTGGATGGCTGGGTTTCATCGTCTCGCACAATTCTCGAAATAAAGTGTCCAAATGAAAAAGATCATCAGACTGCTTTGGATCAAAACGTACCAACAAAATATATACCGCAGTTAAATCATTTAATGCTGGTTACGGGCGCTGCTCACCTGCACTACTTGTCTTACTCTCCGGATCGACCACGCAGGGAGCGGTTTGCATTGGTCAGTGTTTATCCAGAAGTACATAGTTTGCGGACACTGTTGCAAAAAGAAGAAATCTTTTGGCAATGTCTTTCGGAAAAAATTCCTCCTTCTGATGAAATGTTTGCGGATAATTAACTCGGTTGTCACCAGTTGTCACGCTGTTGTCACAGCTTTTGTGACACTGCTTAAGGATAATAAGTCCTTATAATAATACTACTTATATCATCAGTAATCCAATTGTCACACTTGTCACGTAATAATAATAATAAATGAATACTATATAAAGCCATTTTTAAATAATATATTACCTATTTTAACATATTGTTAATATGAGTTGTGTAAGGGTTATTGTTTAATACTATCTTTATCTTTCTCATTGTGACAAGTGTGACACTGGTAACGTTCAATTTTTAAATCTATATATACCAATAATTTACGTAAAAAACCACTGTCACAAAACAGTGTGTCAACTGCGTGACAAGTGGTGACAACTGATCACATCTCTAAAAAAGTAATTTTATTTCAAGGTTGTTGGTTTAAAAATTAATTCTTCAAATTATTATACAATTTGTAAGTATTAAAAACCCTTTGGTAATCACAAGTTAAGAAAAAGTAATCAAAAAATAATACAAAAGAGGAAAAATAAGCTTCCATATTCCGAATAACATTGTACCATTGCAATAAGGAAAGGTGATCTATGAGTCATGTAGTTACAGTATCTGTCGAAATAAAGGACTTAGAAGCCGTTAAAAGGCTCTGCTCCAACCTTGGTTGGGCCTTTCAAGAAGGTCAAACCACTTATAGGTGGTACGGAAGATGGGTGGGAGACTACACCGCTGCCGATTCAGCACTTAACCACGGAATTAAACGAGAAGACCTTGGTAAGTGTGATCACGCTATCAAAGTGCCAGGCTGCGGGTATGAGCTTGGACTTAAAAAAGTTGGAGAAGAGTACAAGCTCCTGTGGGATTTCTATGACCACTCTTTAAAGCAAGCGATGGGAGGAGCTACTGGTGAGAAGTTTTGTCAAGAGTATGGATTAGCTGCTGTAACGCTAGAAGCTGAAAGAAACGGATATGCGTGGTCTAGTAGCAAGTTAGATAACGGTAGTTACGAAATTCAAATTGAAACTTATTAGGAGCCCCAGATGAACGCAATACAAACCCCCGTAGAAGAAGCTTCAATTGAAAGCCTTATCGCAAAAGGTAAGCAAGAAAGCGAAGACACTAAAAATTTAAAAAGCAAGATGATCAGTCTTGTTTTTGCAAACGTTCCAAAAACAGTAATGAACGGCTTAATAAAAGACAGTGTAAAAGTAGATTACACCAGCTACGGAGCTACCGTGCGAGCAGAGTTTATGCTCCCGGACTTAAAACATTCTATTGAAATGTATGGTCATGTACACAACACCGGTTACGGAATTATCAAATTAAACAGTGAGTGTTATGCAAGTACCGCGTCTTGGTATTACAAGAGCTCTTCTGGAACTTACGTTTCTTCAAACAATGCTACATCTATGGAACACGCAATCTTTTGTGCTTATGAACAAGAAAAGAAAGATAGGGTGATATGAAAACAATCACCGTTACCATCGATAAAAAAGGAAAAGTTTCTATGGAAGCTAATGGCTTTGTAGGAACTTCTTGTGCAAATGCAACAGCCAAGTTTTCTTCTTTACTTGGCAAAGTTGTAAATGAAGAAAAGAAAGAAGAGTACCACCAACAGGACGTTAGTAACTTTATCACGGAGTAGATAAATGCCAGTAAAAAGCAAACAAGATAGCAAGAAGACAGTTTCCAGAATTGAATGGCGAATGCAAGACACAGAAACTAAAAAAATTTATCACCGAGTATATCCTACTGAAGAACGAGCTCAATGGCACGCTCGCAAATTTAATGAAAGTGGAATGCAGTTTAACTCTACAGTAAGAACACAAGTAGTAAGGGTTAAATCTACTTACGCATTAAATTGGGTAGAAGATAAAACTCCCATCACAATGAAAGTATTAAAATGACCCCTCTTTCCAAATTAGCTGAATCTATGGAATTGTATATTCGCGGTGGATTTGCAGGTCACTGGATTCAAACTTTAGAGATTGAAGAAGTTGTTCGGGATATGCACATTTTGTGTGCTCGTAAAAAATACAGCATGGCAACTTGGGATCTTGCACGGGGCATACTTAATCCCATGTTGCCGGGAGAGCCTATTGATCCAAAAACTAGAAGTCCGCTTGCCCCGCTTACTTCTCCAAAACCTGCTGGTAGCAAAAAACACGTCGTGTGTTTATGGAACTTTCATTTAGTTTTAAAAGAAAGAGAAGTAATTCAAGCGTTTTATAACGCAATTATGGAAGGTCAAAAGAACGGAGTGTTTTATATCAT
>JBIPLZ010000316.1:0-3284 GCA_044369395.1 Flavobacteriales bacterium
AAATCAAAAAATAGGGAAGAATGACGCGCATAGACATGTTTATTTGACAAACCTATAGAAAGATATCTCATGAAAAGTATGCAAACCAATAAGTAATAAACATCCTTTAGTTAATCAATGAGACGCTTATTAAATCGGTTTTACCATTCGAATGTTAAAACAAACTACAGGATACGTTGTTAATTTGGAGTTGATTACTAGAAATACTTAATGGCTTAATTCAATTTTCAAATTATTAAGATTCATTTTAATTTGAGCATATTGTATAAAAAAGTAAAAGTCTATATTTGGCAATCTTAAAAAAATTTACCCTATCATATGCGTTACATTTTCCTTTTTCTTATTGCAATTACCCTTTTTCAAACTTCATTTGCACAATCTCGAGTTTGCGGAACAGATGAGATGGTTCGTAAATCGTTGAGCCAACATCCTGAATTGCAAATTCAACGCGATGAATTGGAAGCTTTTACACAGCAATTCTCTTCTTCAAACGAACGAGCAATAAAGGTTATACCCATTGTGTTTCATGTGATTCATAATTACGGATCGGAAAACATCGCAAAGTCTCAAATTGAAGATGCAGTTCGCATTATAAATGAAGATTATCAATTATTGAATGATGATCAAAATGATATTATTCCTGCATTTAGTTCTATTGTTGCTAATGTAGAATTTGAATTTAGATTGGCTCAATTAGATCCAAATGGCAATTGCACCGATGGTATAACACGAACAGCTTCAACATTAACTTTTAATGCTGATGATAATGTAAAAGAGCTTGTTGTATGGCCAAGAAATAAGTATTTAAATGTTTGGGTGGTTGATAATATTTCTTTTGGTGCAGGCGGTTATGCGTATTTGCCGGGGTCAGCCCAAGCTGATGTTGATGGTATTGTTGTACTTCACACACAATTAGGTAGTATTGGTACATCTGGCGGAAGTAATTTTTCTGCAAGAACTCTAACTCATGAAATTGGGCATTGGTTTAACTTAAGACATACATGGGGAACGACAAATTCTCCCGGCGAAGCAGCCAATTGTTCTGACGATGACGGTGTAACTGATACCCCTAACACCATTGGTGTAGCTAGTCAGAATTGTAATTTGGCTCAATCAACGTGTGGAAGTCCAGTTGACAATGTTCAAAATTATATGGATTACTCTACCTGTGCGAAAATGTTTACAAATGGACAAAAGACACGCATGTTAGCTGCAATAAATTCAGGTACTGCAAGTAGAAATAATCTTTGGGCTGCTTCCAATTTAGTTGCTACAGGTGTTAATGATGCGGCTGTTCCATGTTCTCCAATTGCCGATTTCAAAGCAAGTGCTTTAGCAGCTTGCACTAATTCAAACATCACATTTCAAGATCAAAGTTATAATGCAAGTGTAGATGGAACGTGGAATTGGAATTGGTCTTTCCCTGGTGGAACTCCATCGTCATCAACAGTTCAAAACCCAGTTGTAACATATTCAACACCCGGAAGCTATTCTGCTACTTTAAATGTGAGCAACTCTGCCGGTTCGAATGTAAAAACAAAAAGCAATTACATAATTATTAGCACCTCCACTCCAAGTTTAGTTTCACCGATTGTTGAAGGATTCGAAATTGCGGCATTTCCTCAAAACACATCTGATGCAACTAAGAACTGGCGATATGAAGGCACGGTAAGTAATGGGTTTGCTAGAACAACTGCTGCATTCGCGACTGGAGCCGCTTCGCTTAAATACAACAACCTTTCAGTAGCAACCGATAACTCATCATCCGTTGTATCTCCAGTGATTGATTTCTCCGCTGTAACTTCACCAGCAACAATGACTTTCAAAGTGGCCTATGCACGTCGCTCATCAACAACCAACGACAAACTTGAAATGTGGATTTCCTCCGATTGCGGAAAAACATGGACCCGCCGCTATTCAAAAATAGGTGCTACTTTGGCAACAACTACTTCTTTAGTAAGCACTACGTTTGTTCCAACTGCTTCACAATGGAGAACAGAAACTGTAAGTGTAGCTCCTCTTGTTGGAGAATCGCACGGAATGATCAAATTCACTGTAATTGACAGCAGTGGTAATAATCTGTATATTGATGATATTAATTTGGTAAATGCGCCAGTTGGAATTTCAACACCTAGTTTGGACGAATACGTCACTCAAATATTCCCAAATCCAGGAATGGGAAATGCGCAACTTACGTTTGGATTATTTAAAAGTGAAGAGGTTACTGTTGAACTATTGGATGTGACAGGTAGAGTTATTGGAAATAAATTTTTAGGAACAAAGCAAGCAGGAGAATACACTTTGGGCTTGAATGAAATTTCCGGATCATCATTCTCATCAGGCATTTATTTGATTCGCATTCAAGCTGGAAATGTTTCCACTTTCCGGAAATGGATTTGTAACTAATGGCCGATTACAAACAAATTCGTTCGGGGGAATCACATTTACAAATGATTGAAAAGCAGTGGAAAGAACTGCTTAAATCACTGAATAATCAATTTGATGGCGACTTGGATTTGCAAGCAGTTTTGTTTTTAATTGGCGTGCAAGAACTTGGCAAGGGGAGAGTAAAGTACTCGAAGGACCAAAAATTAGAATTGATGCACATTGCGATTTGCACTTTACTTGAGCCTTTTGGGTATTACAATTTTGCTGGACACGACCAAGATGGCTTTCCTCATTGGGAATTGAACGAGCAATTACCTCCATTATCGCCTGGACAACAAATGGCATTAATGAAAGAGAGTATTCTGGATTATTTTGTGGCTCTAAATAATGTTACTCAATCGTAACATATTTCTCAACAGTTTCGCCAATTTCTAATTTTATCAAATCGTTTCCTGAACCATAGGAAATTTGAGTCACTTCAATATCTAAGATACTTGGATATTTAAACTCAAATGTTGCTTCCCCATTTCCATCGGTGAGTTGTTTTGCTGGCAAATAATCTGCTAAATCATTATCGGAGGACAAGCCATAATTAGAGGTTAGCGTAACCTGAGCACCCGAAACAGTGTTGCCATTTGGGCGAATGACAATGATTTTTGCTATACAAGTAGTGTCTTCTTTTTTACATGAAATACCTGCAGATAGCAAAAGCAAACATGCAAAAAACAGTGCTGAACGAATCATTGTTGTCATTGATTGAAATTTATTGAGACCAAAAATAGAAAAATTCTTTAGAGTTATGCAATATTATCGTAACGCATTAAGCTTTGTTTAGTTTCGTAATTGCCTGCGAAGAGAATGATTATATTTGCCAGCGAAAAATAACGTATGACTTT
>JBIPLZ010000317.1:0-3281 GCA_044369395.1 Flavobacteriales bacterium
AATCAAACATCACAAAGTCCTTCCATTAGTTAATTATTTAATTTAAATGCGATGAGTATCCAACACGAACCCGGCAAGTTATTTTCTCATAGTAAAGTGTTACTTCCTCAAGAAGAAATGCTCGAAGTTGGTCGTCGTTCGAGCGAGTTACAAATTGGAATCCCGAAAGAAACCTCATTTCAAGAGAAACGTGTTTCACTTGTTCCTGCAGCAGTTGCAGTATTGGTTAATAATGGTCATCAGGTTACAGTGGAAACTGGCGCTGGCACGAATTCTAATTATCAAGACAAGGATTACAGTGATGCAGGTGCTTCCATTGCGTATAGCCCCGATCAGGTATACAAAAGCGATATTGTTCTCAAGGTTGCCCCGCCAACATTTGATGAAATTGAAATGATGAACCATAAGCAGAAACTCATTTCTGCTCTTCAGCTGACTGTTCAACAGAAAAATTATTTCAATCACCTCATTTCAAAGAAAATTACTGGATTAGCTTTCGATTATATCAAAGATCAATCGGGCATTTATCCGGTTGTTCGCTCCATGAGTGAAATTGCTGGAAATGCGGCCATATTAATTGCAGGTGAATATTTGAGTACAACAAATAATGGAATTGGGATGATGTTTGGCGGGATTTCGGGTGTTCCTCCAACAGAAGTTGTCATTATTGGATCAGGAACAGTTAGTGAATTTGCGGCACGTGCAGCCATTGGCTTAGGTGCTCATGTGAAAGTTTTCGATAATTCTCTTTATCGTCTTCGTCGCATTCAAAATGATTTGGGGCAAAGGCTTTTCACTTCCATCATCGAACCAAGACAACTCGAAAAAGCCCTTCAATCGGCAGATGTTGTAATTGGTGCGCTTAGAGCAAAAGAAGGCAGAACACCCATTGTTGTTAGCGACGAAATGGTGAGTAATATGAAATTTGGCTCTGTTATTATTGATATTTCGATTGATCAAGGCGGTTGTTTTGAAACATCTCAAGTAACCAACCATGCAAATCCAGTATTTAAAAAATATGGTGTTACCCATTATTGTGTTCCTAATGTTGCCTCGCGGGTTTCACAAACAGCTTCTCTTGCATTGAGCAATATTTTCACTCCCATGCTTCTGGAAATGGGCCAAAAAGGAGGAATGGATAATTTATTACGAATGAATGCTGGTGTACGAAATGGTGCATACATATATAATGGCATTATTACACATAAATACATTGGTGAAACATACAGTTTACCATACAAGGAAATCGATTTACTCATTGCCGCTTCACAGTTTTAGGAATAATGATGCACTATTTGCTTAGTTTTGCTCCATGAGTTTTGCACGTCGAATTCGATTATTCATAATCGGGATATTAATTGGAAGTTTAGTTGTTTGGGGATTTTTATTTCGAGGAAGAACTTTCCCAGCATGGACACCTGAAGGCCGAGTTTTGGAGGCATTGCAAGAACATCCAATTCGTATTACATCGGAAGCTCGATGTATGCTTAATTGCAATAAAATTTCAGACGAAGATATTTTGGCTTTAATAGCCGATGGCGATGTACTTTTTAGTGAAAGTGATATTCGTGGAAAAGATATTCCTGAATATGTGGTTGAAGGCAAAGGTAAAAATCAGAAACTCTACAAAATGAAATTCCGAACCGAATACCTAACAACCGTTCTGATTTCCGTTCTTCCATCACCTAACTCGAATGCAACCTGTGACTGCAAATAATAGCGGATGTTACAGACACAACCTACAATTAAATCAGGAGGTTGATATTGTTACGAAACGTGATCAAAAAACTGGCGCACTAACTCGTGGTAAAATTCGATGGATATTAACAAGTAAACCCTATCATTCGAGAGGAATAAAAGTCATGTTAATTGATAGAACTGTTGGCAGAGTTCAAGTAATTGTTTCTCCACTCGAAGTCGAAAGCCCTAATGAATAAACCAGAAAATTGGACACTCGCCAATGGAATTCGTGTCATTTATTTGCAAGTAAATAGTCCCGTTGCTCACTGTGGATTATTTATAAATGCAGGTAGTCGGGACGAACTTCCTCAGGAGTTTGGATTGGCACATTTCATTGAGCACTCCGTTTTCAAAGGAACTCCAAGTAGAAAAGCCTACCATATTTTAAGTCGTATGGAAGATGTTGGAGGAGAAATTAACGCATACACCAGCAAAGAAGAAACGGTTTTATATAGTACGTTTCTCGCCAATCACTTTGGAAGAGCGATTGAACTTATTAATGACATTGCATTTTTTTCGAACTTCCCTGAAAAAGAAATCAATAAAGAAAAGACGGTGATAATTGATGAGATAAACTCATATAAGGATAGCCCATCCGAAGAAATTTACGACCGTTTTGAGGAACAGATTTATCCAAATCATTCGCTAGGACATGATATTTTAGGGACTCCCAATCATATCAAAAAATTTAAACCGGAACATTTAATCAAGTTTATTCAAAGAACTTGGAATACCGATCAGATGGTTTTTTCATTTGTTGGGAATATTCCCATTGCCAAGTTGAAAAAGGAAATTGAGCGAACAATCGGGCAACATCCAAGTAATCTTCGAAACTTTAAGCGAGAGACTATTCCAACTTACCAAATCAGTAATCTAATTCAAAAACGCAAAAACCATCAGGCGCATTTGGTCATTGGAAATAGAGCATATTCGGTTCAAGACCCGAAACGTACTGGACTCATTTTATTAAATAATTTACTTGGTGGCCCGGGAATGAGTTCTCGATTGAATCTTGCAATTCGTGAGAAATATGGGTGGACCTATAACATCGATTCGAGTTATTCAATTTTCAGCGATACCGGACTTTGGAGTGTCTATTTGGGCACCGAAGCTGCATGGGTTGAAAAGTGTAGAGGATTGGTGTTGCATGAAATGAAAAAATTGAGGGAACAAGAACTAGGAGTTGTTCAACTTCAAAAAGCCAAAAATCAACTTATCGGTCAAATGGCCATTGCACAAGAAAGTAATTCTTCATTGATGTTGGGTTTTGCAAAAACGTTTTTACTATTTAATAAAATAGATACTTTTGAAGAAGTAGCTCAAAAAATCGAATCTCTCAGCTCTCAAGAATTAAGAGAAATAGCTAACGAGATTTTCACCGAAGACAATTTATCTTCATTGCTTTATCAAGGACGCTGATAAACAGCACATTAAATCTAAGACTCGCTAGCATTTTTTAAATGCAATTATTTTTAACAATTGGGTTTTGAAAACAATATAACCTACGTATTTTAGACCACTTAAATTAATCCTATGCATGT
>JBIPLZ010000036.1:0-11624 GCA_044369395.1 Flavobacteriales bacterium
TCACGTAACTGATTGATAAATATACAAGTGCTTCCCGTTCTGGAAATATTTGCGGTAAGTTTACGAAGCGCTTGTGACATCAATCTGGCATGCAATCCCATCTTGGAATCACCCATTTCTCCTTCAATTTCGCTTTTGGGAGTTAAGGCTGCGACGGAGTCAATTACGATGATATCGATAGCACCAGAACGAATCAAATTATCAGCAATTTCTAAGGCTTGTTCGCCATTATCGGGTTGCGAAATCAAGAGATTTTCAACATCTACACCCAATCTTTCAGCGTAACTGCGATCAAATGCATGTTCTGCATCGATGATTGCAGCAATACCTCCAGCACGCTGAGACTCAGCAATAGCGTGGATTGCAAGAGTTGTCTTACCCGAAGACTCTGGTCCATATATCTCAATAATTCTTCCTTTAGGGAAACCTTGAACACCCAAAGCCAAATCAAGCGAAAGCGATCCTGTATGAATCACTTCCATTGATTCTATTGGGCTATCACCCATCTTCATGATGGTTCCCTTACCGTATGTTTTATCGATTTTATCAATAATAACCTGAAGCGCTTTCAGCTTCTCTGAATTCATGTCTTTGCTCATGTGATTTATTTTTCTGTTTGTTTGCCACAAAATACGTCAAAAGTCAGATGCGCTCATCCAATTATTTTAAAAAAAACTATAAATGTTATGAGCATTGTTGTTAAAAAGCATTGGAATGCCCGTCAAACAAGCAAATCTCACATTAAATTATTTGTGCAGCATGATTTTTGGTGTCCACCTTTTCGATAACATCGAGAATAAATCCATCATCGCCAATAATAAAAGTTGTTCTATTTACCCCCATGTACTCTTTTCCCATGAACTTTTTCAGACCCCAAACACCGTAATCTTCAGCCACTTTTTTATCAGTATCGGCAATTAGTCTGAAAGGTAAAGAGTATTTATCGATGAATTTCAGATGCGCTTTTCCAGCATCAGGACTAACACCAATCACATCAAATCCTTGATTCAGAATTTCGGAGTAATTATCTCTTAAATTACATGCTTCGGCTGTACAACCTGGCGTATCGTCTTTTGGGTAGAAATACAGAATTACCTTTTTGCCTGCATATTGATCGAGTGATATTGGATTTCCAAGCTGATCGATAGCTGAAATTGCAGGTGCTTTATCGCCTTTTTTGAGTGTTGTCATGATATATTGTGTTTGAATTTTTCGGAAAATAAACTGCTTTTACCCTATTTTGTTCAACTTGTTTTCGGCATTCTTTTTCTTTAGATAAAAAGCGCAAATCGATGTCAAACCGCATTCAGAGCATTTTGGAGAACGGGCTGTACACACATAACGCCCGTGTAAAATTATCCAATGATGAGCAATTGGAACAATTTCTTTGGGCAGATACTTCATCAATTGCAATTCCGCTTGCAAGGGATTTTTGGCTTTAACGGTTAAGCCGATTCTTGCAGAAACCCTGAAGACATGAGTATCGACCGCCATTGTTGGGAGATTAAAAACCACCGAGGCTATTACATTTGCCGTTTTACGACCAACACCTGGAAGTTTCATTAAATCTTCAACTTTCGATGGAACGATATTATGAAAGTTATGGGTTAACATTTGAGCCATTCCAACCAAATGCTTCGCTTTATTGTTGGGATACGAAATGGATCTGATGAGCGAAAACACTTCGTCAACCGATGCTTCTGATAAAGTTAAGGCATCTGGAAAGCGTTTGAATAAAGCCGGTGTGGTTAAATTGACGCGCTTATCGGTGCATTGAGCCGAAAGAATAACGGCCACTAACAATTCAAATGGATTTGAATACAACAACTCCGTTTCGGCAATGGGATTATGTTCTGAGAAATACTGAATGATGAATTGATACCGTTCTTTTCGCGTCATAAAAAATAAAAAATCCCGATTTACAAAAAATCGGGATTGGATGAGTTTAAAAATAATTTTAGATTACGCTTAGTTTTTTACAATGTCCAAAATAATTCCCCTTGAAGGAATTTTATGAATCTGAAGTGATGCTGAATAAGCAAGCAAAGATTTTACGATACCGGGATTGGGGATTTCGTTTAAATTGTCAAGTGCTTTTTGTGTAGCTTGAATATGTTCAAGTTCCAATTCAAGTTCAGGATGATCCTTAAGTTCTGCCTTGAATTCTACTGCTTCATTTGAATTCATTTCATTGTAAGCGAAGCGAATAATGTCGTTGTGAGTAAAAAGTTTCTGCATAATTTAAATTAAAGTTCATAAGAAAAACGATGACTCACTTGTATTATTGCATTGACACAAAAAATTTTATTCCATTATCTAATCCAAAATTTGAAGAAAATCGATGTAAGTGGAAAATGCAAATAGGCAAAAAACAAAGAGTACATTCTTTCTATATTGCAGTCTCTGATCAATGAAAATAGCAAATAAAATAATCCTGCGTTTATTAACTTGTTTTGTGTTGCTCGCTAATTCAATTGAAGCAAGGGCACAAAGTCTATCTTTTGAACAAGTTTCCTCTCAAAAGTGGCTTTATCAAAGAAATATTTCCTGTTTAACACAAGATAAACAAGGATATATTTGGTTTGGCACAAACAACGGTGTTTATCGCTTTGATGGGTATACGGTAAAAGAATATCGCAGAGAAGCTCACAATATTAACAGTTTAATTCATAATAACGTAAATTGTATTTATGAGGGGAAAGATGGATTTATATGGATTGGGACTTGGGGAGGATTAACAAAGTTTGACCCTGCGATGCAGAGTTTTACACATTATAAGCACGATCCTAAAAACTTAAAATCCATTTCAAATAATGATATTCGTGCAATTGAAGAAGATAAAGATGGAAATCTTTGGGTAGGGACATTTGGTGGAGGTATTAATCGCTTAAGAAAAGCAACAAACGTTTTTGATTCCTATCAATATTCTTCAAAAAAAAGAAACTCCATTTCAAGTAACTATATCAATGTTATTCGGCGAGATATAAGTGGAAATTTATGGATTGGAACGCGAAGAGGAATCAATAAACTCGATCCTCGGAAATTAATTTTTACACCTTTCCAAAATATCGATTCAAAAAATGAAGGACAACAATGGGGAAATGTTTCGAGTATTTTGGAAGATGCCAAAGGTAATATTTGGTTTGGAACAATTGGTGGCGGCTTGTTTAAATTAAATGGCAAAAATGGTATCATGCAGAATTATCAGCATGATATAAAAAACAAGCAAACATTAAGTAGTAATTACATCAATTCTCTCAGTTTAGAAGATAATCAACATTTGTGGGTGGCTACTTCCGAAGGAATTAATATTCTCTCAATCGATACAGAAGAAATACAGTATGTTCAAAATAATCCCAATAATCCATCTAGTTTATTGAATAACGATGTCCGGCATTTATTGCGCGAACAATCGGGTGTTATTTTTATTGTTACTGCTGAAGGAATTAACCTGTATAGTAAATTAGGAGGACGCTTTAAGAAATTCCAAAAAAATCCAAATGAATTAGAAAGTTTATCGAGCAATGCGATTAATTGTTTTTTAGAAAGTTCAGATGGGTTGATATGGATTGGAACACGAGATGGATTAAATCGATTTGATCGTTCAACACTTCGTTTCCAACAGTTTCAAATGGCCTCAAGCGATAAAAATGAACTTGTAAGCAATGAAATAAAGTCCATGCTCATTGATCAAAAAGGTCGATTTTGGATTGGAACTTCTAACGGGCTTAATTTATTTGATCCAAATTCAAAAAACGTAAAAGTATTTCGTTTCGATCGGTTTAATGAAAACAGTTTAAACAATGAAATCATTTCACTTACTGAAACTCGAAATGGAGAAATATGGGCAGGAATAAGGAAAGGATTAGTAAAATTCAATCCTGATTCTGGTTCCTTTAAATTATTTAAACCCGACCTAACTGTTTCAGAAAATCAAATTTCAAATAGTGTTTATGTTATCAAAGAAGATTTGTTTGGCAAACTATGGATCGGAACTTTAGGTGGTGGATTAAGCAATTTTAATAGAGAGACCGGGAAATTTAGAACTTTTCGAAACAACCCGAATGACACGCTCAGCTTGTCGAACAATTCAGTTATTTCAATTCACGAAGACCAGTTCGGATTTTTCTGGGTGGGGACTTTTGGAGGTGGTTTAAATAAAATGGATAGAAATACGGGTAAGTTTATTAATTATTCGGCAAGAAATGGCCTTCCACAAGATATGATTTACAGTATTGAGGAGGATAAATCTGGAAATTTATGGATGAGTACTAATGCCGGATTAGTAAAATTCAATACCAAATTGAAAACATTTCGGAATTACGATATTTTGGATGGATTACAGAGTAATGAATTTAGTATAGGTGCAGCAAAGCGATTAAAAAGTGGCGAATTAATTTTTGGAGGAATTGCAGGATTTAATTTATTTAAACCTGACATTATCAATGAAAATAATTACATCCCACCTACTGTTATTACGGAGTTTAAAGTACTTAACAAACCATTTCCATTAAAAGGAAATCAGGTTGAATTAAAATATAATCAAAATTTCTTCACTTTTGAATTCTCTTCTTTAAGCTACGCATTAAGCGATAAAAATCAATTTGCATATAAACTTGAAGGATTCGATGATGATTGGATTTATTGCGGGTCTAGACGAATAAATTCCTATTCGAATTTAAGTCCAGGCGAGTATGTTTTCCATGTTAAAAGTTCGAACAGTGATGGATTATGGGACGAGAAAGGTGTTCAAATTACGATTGTAATTGATCGTCCTTTTTGGTTAACATGGTGGTTTATTGGGCTGTGCATATTAATTGGAACAACTCTAATTTTACTTGGTTTCCGTTATCGAACACGAAGTATTAATTCTCGAAATATTCAACTCGAAGAAAAAGTTCGAAATAGAACATTTGATTTAGAAAAAGCAACGGAAGAAGCCAAGGCAGCGAAAGAAGCGGCCGAAAAAGCGAGTCGATCAAAATCGGGATTTTTAGCCAATATGAGTCATGAAATCCGGACTCCATTGAATGGTATTTTAGGGTTTACAGATTTATTAATTCGGAATAATAAAAATGATAACGACACCAAGTATCTTGAATTAATTCGATCGTCAGGCGATACATTGCTTCACTTACTTAGCGATATTCTCGATTTAAATAAAATTGAACAAGGCAAACTCACAATCGAAAACATTCGTTTTAATTTTATTGAAACCATCAAACAAACGCTCATTCCATATCAATATAGAGCGAAAGAAAAAGGGCTTCAGTTTACTATGAATTTTGATTCACGTATTCCTGAAAATATTTTAGGTGACCCTACCCGATTAAAACAATTGGTAATAAATCTAGTATCCAATTCCATAAAATTTACCGATTCGGGTGGTATTGAAGTGAATTTTGAAACCGAAACAGATCCAAGTGGAACCGAAGATTATTTCTTTATTTCGGGTAGTGTAATCGATACTGGAATTGGCGTTGAAAAAGAGAAGCAAGAACTGATATTTGACAGTTTCACTCAAGCCGATGGAACGTTTACCCGGAAATATGGCGGATCAGGTTTGGGGCTTTCCATCGTAAAACAATTGCTGCGATTAATGAAAGGCTCGATAGAATTAGAGAGCCCAGCGCCTGTAAAACCTTTCTATTCTGAATCGCCCGGGGCTAAATTCAAATTCCGTTTTCGTGTGAAAGCCGAACTCCCAAGCTTAACACTTGAATCGATTGAACCACCTAAGAAAATTCAGCTTTTACGATTTACAGAAAAATACCGAGTGCTTCTTGTTGAAGACAATCAGATTAATCAACTTTTAGCGAGCACTATTTTAGAAAATTTTGGTCTTGTTGTAGAAACTGCAGATGATGGTCAACAAGGCGTGGAGAAAATAAAAGAAGCCGATTTCGATTTGATTTTAATGGATGTTCAAATGCCAATCATGAATGGATACGAAAGCACTGCAGCAATTCGCACCCTCGGTATGAATATTCCTATTATTGGATTAACTGCAAATGTTTACAAAGAAGATATAGAAAAATGCCTTGAATCTGGTATGAATGCACACTTAGGAAAGCCCTTTACTGAAAATGAAATATTTGAATTATTAAAGCGTTGGTTAGATTAAGAATGAAAATTTGAAAAATTAAATATCCATTCCCTAGATTTATTTTTAAATTTAGCCGCTCAAATTTTTAAAATAAGCTTGACCCACTTAGAATGAAATTACCTGAACCATTTGGGAATAATCTATTTAATAAGGAAATCAGGTCAGATGAATCGAATGATATTCTTGTAAAAAAAGGAAACCAACTTCATCAAGTCAATATATTCGTCGTTGGATTCTTTTCTATATTTTATTGTATTAATAGTCTATTATTCGAGGACGATTTTCAATTTTATCTCAATTTAACATTATTACCCTCTGCATTCTTATCTTTTTTCTTATTCAAAAAGA
This sequence comes from Flavobacteriales bacterium, assembly GCA_044369395.1. GTDB lineage: Bacteria > Bacteroidota > Bacteroidia > M30B66 > M30B66 > CALQRR01. The sequence goes on from JBIPLZ010000036.1 coordinate 6,455, forward strand.
AAAAAACAATTGCTTCTAAAGTTTGGAATCTAATGTCCGTATCCTTTGTACTGGCAATTCATTCGCTTGTTAGATCTCCAGAAACTTTGATTTTATCATTTTTCTTTCCTGTTACAATTAGCACTCTTATCATTTTTCAAGGAAACCAAAAACGACTCGGATATATTCTTACGCTTACTATTTTTCTTTTATTTTTATTTTTAGAATCTACTTCGATTCGCATTGGCAATTACGCTCAAATTTCGGATAATAGCCTCAAAATTGAATGGATATTAAATGCAACTGGTTCTTTGCTTGTTACTATTATACAAGTAGTTTTCATATTGTTGGTAAACAATAACATTCAAGAGGAATTAATTCGAAAAAGGAATGAATTAATTGAAAAAAATTTAATTCTAGAAAATACTATTAAGACAAGAGAAAAAGTGCTTTCATTATTGTCTCACGACCTTCGAAGTCCAATAATTGTTATTGATACAGGCCTTGAGTTTCTGGCTTCCGATCGAGCAGATCAAGCTCGAAAAAATGCGCTAATTACAGAACTTCGGAAACGAACAAAACGAACCATTAGTTTAATGGATAATTTATTGTTGTGGTCTCGAAGTCAACATGATCAAATTAAATATACACCCGAACAAATCGAATTATCTGATTTAGGTTTTATCATTAAGAATATCAGTCAAATTTACACTGGCGAAAAATCGGTTCAATTCGAATTTAATATGCCAGAATCGGGAAGTATTGTTGGAGATAAAAATTTGTTAGAAGGATTATTCCGAAATCTAATTTCTAATGCTATGAAATTTTCGCTGGAAAACGGAATAATTTCTATTCAAATTTCGGATGAAGATTCTTATTACACATTCAGCATTAAGGACAATGGTGTAGGCATGTCTCAAGAAATTCTCGACAAATTGACTAAAGGCGAGTTCCATACAACCATTGGCACCAATAAGGAAAAAGGACATGGATTAGGATTACAGCTCGTCCGCGATTTTCTCCATTTGCATAATTCCCAGTTAAAAATTGAATCAGAGTCGGGCACAGGCTCAACTTTTTCATTCAACTTAGCCAAGGCTTGATTACATTTGCGCATGGAGGATTTAACTTAATCTCTCTTTGGCACCATAGTTCAATGGATAGAATAGAAGTTTCCTAAACTTTAGATCTGGGTTCGATTCCCAGTGGAGCCACTTTAAAAAAAGAACTGTTTTATTTAATATTTCTTTGTTTGACTAAATCTTAGAATATGAAATCCCTTTTTACACTGTTTTTACTAATTACATCGTTGAGTATAATCGCTCAAGCTCCACAAAAGTTCTCTTATCAAGCTGTAATTCGAAATAGTAGCAACCAGCTACTAATAAACCAACAGATAGGACTAAAAATTTCTATTTTACAAGGAAGTGAAAATGGAAATGCTGTTTATTCTGAGCGCCATGTCCCCACAACCAATACCAATGGTGTAGCTACAATATCAATTGGAACAGGATCTTTATTAGTTGGGGAATTCCAAACAATCAATTGGTCGAATGGCCCCTACTTCATTCAAACGGAAACAGATATTAACGGAGGAACAAATTATACAATATCTAGTACCCAACAATTATTGAGTGTCCCATATGCTTTGCATGCTGGGAATGGTATTATGGGTGTTTCAGAAACGGGAGATAGTTTACTACTTGGAAATGGAACATTTTTAATTATACCGGGTATTAGTTCTGCAAATAATAACGGCGGTGGAGGTTCGAACACAGTTACCGATGTGCAAGGCAATGTATACACGACCGTTCAAATTGGAACACAACGCTGGATGGCAGAAAACCTAAGGACAACGAAATTCTGCAACGGAGAAGACATTCCACAGATATCAAATGACAACAACTGGAACACAGCCACTACACCAGGATGGTGTGTATACAATGCCGACCCCACAAACGACACCTTATTTGGAAAGCTTTATAACTGGTTCACTGTTTCAGATCCGCGCAATGCATGCCCATGCGGCTGGCATGTTCCTTCAGATGTAGAGTTTACAACGCTTACTGATTTCCTTGGTACAGAAAGCGCTGCTGGTGGAAAAATGAAATCAACTGGAACACTTTCTGGAGGAGATGGCTTGTGGTCAATCGCAAATTTCGGAGCTACCAATGAAAGTGGTTTCAACGGATTGCCTGGCGGAGGTCGCGCCTCAGGGGCACAATTCTCTGGCGTGTATGTAAATGCTTGGTTTTGGAATAGCAGTTCCTTCTCATCAACCACTGCCTGGCGACGTGTTATTGAAAACTTGTCACCCGGTGTTACCCGAAGTGAAGTCAACAAGAAAACCGGCTGCTCAGTTCGATGTATTCAAAATTGAACGATTAAATCCCGATCATCCCCAGAGCGCTTTACAAATGGAAACTACTTCTTTGGAAGCACGAGTTGGAACGAGCGCTGTATCGGATATACCTGATACTACTCGGGTAATGTCATGATCTATAAATCCAGTTTTTGCCCAATCGTTTTGTTTGGCAACTGTGATGTAAGTAGAAAAGTTTCTGTGTTCGGAACCAGGTCGTTCGCCTATAATATGCAATAGAATGTTTTTGTTGTTTGATGGCAGAGATTCGCCAAATAGCAATTCGCCAACTTGGTACCCCGCTCGAACTCTACCGTTATGAATGAGCAGATTTTCTTCTGCAATTGAAAGTCCACTTTGTATTAAGTCATTGCGTAAGGTTTCCAAATAAGGTTTTAAATGTCCATTATCGAATAGGGAAAGCACATTCAATCCGTCGGAAATGACAATTTGAACATCTGTTTTTTTAGCCGAACGCACTTGTTTTAATTCCTGAATTTTCTTTAAAGAACTACCATCCAGTTTTTCTCCTGAAGCAGGATGATACACATAATCTTTTCGGTCATTCGAGATGGAACTAAGCTGAATTACATTGGGAATTGTTGCAACAAACGAGGGTGATAATTCTTCCCACAAACAGTATTTCGCATCTTTGTATAAGGCCCTAACTTCTGAATCCAAATTGGGTTCTAAATCCCAAAGCTGCTTCCCATGGCCAACAGCAATTGGAACTCCTCTTTTCCGAACGTTGGCAATGGAGCTATTTCCTTCGGAGTATATTGTTTCTTTTGAACGTGTATCTCCATACATTTTTTGGTGCTGATAATACACCCAAACCGGATCGCCGAAGTGCTGAGTTGGAGTACCATCGGGATGAATAATTTCAATCTTTTTGAAAAAATCCCACATGGCATCATTTACCTTGTAGCCAAATTTCTCGCGCACCCTTACATGATCGCTGAAAGATGTCGTTAAGTAACTCAACATTGGATCATTCTTGGTGGGCAAAGCCATTAAATAAGCAGGATTGGCAGGCATAACCTGATCGATACACCAATCGAGATCGTCGAGACTTACGTCCATGTGCAGTGTGGTGCAAATATCAAGACCAATGCAGAGGCCGTGTAATTTACCCATCACCAAATCTTCGAGGCAACAACGAACCAATTGTTCTTTGGTACGAAACACTTCCGGACCAATAAAGCCCGCAACATCATTCACAAATACCCACGGTTGTTGGTCTTCAGCAAATAACTGCATCTTTAAAGCCCGATGGAATCCATACTTCCGCGATTCGTGGATTAATAAATCGAAACCTGCTCCATGACCATTGGTTTCGTCGGCTCCTTGGCCCGTTTCGGCATACAGACCATACTTTCCTTTTCTCGATTTTGCATGGTTCTGCATTTTCTCGACCGAAATATCAAAGGTTTTGTTCGCATCGTCGGTGCCGGCAATACTTTGAAACCAAATTCCGGTGGTACCTTCATGTTCTTTTTCAACCTCTGCTTGAATATCGATATGTGCTAAAACGCAATGCGGAATGGTATTTTGAAGTCCAAATGTTTGGATGATATTGAATAATGTTTCTTCAATTTTGGCAACATCTTTCGGATTGCTTGAAACAGGATTTGTTCCCAAAACCACGTCACCAACTGCAAATGAAAAAGCATCCATGACTTGCCAAAAAACATCTTCCGGATTATCGGTTGGTGAATTGGGTTGCACGCGAGCGCCCATATAACCTTTGCTCCCAATTTGAGAATCGGGCAGCGGATTAAACACCTTGCTGCTTATGCGAATAAGTTCATCGTTCGACATTAACTTCACCACCACGGCAATCTGATCGCTGCTTAGAGATGTGATAATTTGCTGGATTTCGTTTTCGCTTTTTTCGAGAAGAAACGTTTTGAATTCGGAAAATTTTAGCTTTTGAAAATCCTGATTTTCGGACGTAGTTTCATCGATTAATTGTGATAATTTATCCGTGTAAACCGAGTTATTTTTCAAGTCAACTAATCGCGTATTGGCAATTAAAGTTCGAGCATTTAATCGAGATGTTTCACTTTCTGCCGCTAATCCCGCAATGGCATCACCTTCTTTAAATTCATTTCCAGCAGCAAGAATTTGTCTGTAAAATGTTAAATCGAATTGTCCTTTCAAACGAATGATATAATCGAAAATACTTTCGCCCGATAAGGGTAAATCAATAGCAACTCCTTCAATGTTACTTGCAGAATTTGATGTAAAAGCAAACGATGGATTTAACATCAGTGTTACACTTAGGCAGCCCGAATTAGTTAAGAAACGTCTACGATTCATTGTTCAATTCTGTTAAAATTCAATTGCATTACAGCGTCGATTTTACTCAGGTAAATTTGGTTAATTATTCGACACAAATTGAGATTGTTTATTTGCAATTCTCTTCGAAGTATATTCTTATTTAAAGGGGTTCTCCAAACTTTCTCCAAGAAAGTACCCTTGTTTGTGTTCGTTCCTGATTTTCGTCACCCGCATAAACAAGGTGCTTTGCAAAATTTGCAGAAGGGTGGGTGGTTTCGAAATAGGCCAATCCTTTGAATTGCTCATTGAGAATTGTTTCGGACGATTTGATTTCGAAAAGATGAAACTTCCCATTATCCACGTAAAGCATATCAATCTCATTTCCGGCTACATCTCTCCAAAACCAAATATCATGAAGTGAGTTTGAATGATACATTCGTTTCACATATTCGGCAATCATCATATTTTCGAATAAATTGCCTTTCAAAGAATGGGTTAATAAATCTTCTGAGCGTTTAATTCCAAGCAGATAGCATAATAATCCAG